>CBDUWJ010000386.1:0-3226 GCA_965370895.1 uncultured Anaerolineae bacterium
CTTGCCGAGTCATGATGGCTGGCCACGGCGCTAGAACTGTCCGTTCTCGATTCCGGCTCTGCCTAGCAGGACACTTTGGGACCCGATCTGGCCAGGAAACACTCGTAGGCCGGCCTGCTGTAGCTCGAATCGCCCTCGTCACGCGCACCAAGAGAACGGTACTATGATTACAGACCTAGACCCACAGGGATGCTATGATACGTACCACGACTTTCAACGAAACTCGGCAGATCACGAACCGTGAACGGTGCTCCGCTTGAAGGGTCAAATCGTGGTTTGCTGCAACAGACAGTCAGTCTGAAAAGGAGAGGTCATGCCAAACCACCTGGCAAACGAAACCAGCCCCTACCTGCTCCAGCACGCCGGCAACCCGGTGGATTGGTACCCCTGGGGCGACGAGGCGCTGCAGACAGCACGCGATGAGGACAAGCCCATCTTCCTCAGCATCGGCTACTCGGCCTGCCACTGGTGCCACGTCATGGCCCACGAATCGTTCGAGGACGAGCGTGTGGCGGACGTTCTGAATGAGCACTTTGTGAGCATCAAGGTGGATCGCGAAGAACGGCCCGACCTGGACCGCATCTATATGAGCGCCGTGCAGGCCCTGACGGGCAGCGGCGGCTGGCCCATGTCGGTCTTTCTCACCCCCGACGGCCACCCCTTCTATGGGGGAACCTACTTTCCGCCTGCGCCCCGCTATGGCATGCCTTCCTTCACCGACGTTCTGCAGGGAATCATCGATGCCTGGCACAACCGCCGCCAGGAGTTGGTCAGCAGCGGACAGCGCCTTGTGACGGCCATCCAACGGGAAGGCACGGTCACGGCGGGCGCGAAACGCAAAGAGCTCAAACGTGAGACGTTGGACGCGGCCTTCCACAACCTTCAGCAACGGTTTGACCAGAGGCACGGTGGTTGGAATGGAGCGCCCAAATTCCCGCAGCCGATGGCCCTGGAGTTCCTTCTTCAGTACCACCACACTACCGGCGACGACGATGCTCTTGGTTTGGTCACCCAGACGTTGGAGGCCATGGGCCGGGGCGGTATGTACGACCAACTGGGCGGCGGCTTTCACCGCTACTCCGTGGACGACCACTGGTTGGTGCCCCACTTTGAGAAGATGCTTTATGACAACTCGCAACTGGCGCGAGTGTATCTGCACGCCTGGCAGGTCACCGGCAACGAGCTCTTCCGTACCATCACCGAGGAGATTCTGGACTACGTCGTCCGCGAAATGACCGATCCCATGGGCGGTTTTTATTCAACGCAGGACGCCGACAGCGAGGGCGAAGAAGGGAAGTTTTTCGTCTGGACGCCGGATGAGATCCGCAGTGTGCTGGGCGACGACGCAGATGCCTTCATGGCCGCCTACGGCGTGACCCGGCACGGCAACTTCGAAGGTAAGAACATCCTAGAATTCGTCGGCCCCATGGACCTGCGCCCTGCCCTGGCCAATGCCCGGCACAGGCTGTACGAAGCGCGGGAGAAGCGTGTACACCCCGGCCGCGATGAGAAGGTTCTTACTTCCTGGAACGGGCTGATGCTGGCGCCCTTTGCCGAGGCGGCTCGGGCACTTGATCGCGACGACTACCGCGAGGTCGCCGAGCGCAACGCCGATTTCCTGCTGCACGAGATGAGACAGGAGAATGGTCGTCTGTTGCGCACATGGAAGGAGGGTGAGGCCAAGCTCAACGGATACCTGGAGGACTATGCCTATCTCATTGAGGGCCTGCTGGAGTTGTACCAGACTACCTTCGATGCCCGCTGGTTTGTGGCCGCCCAAGAACTGGCCGAGACCATGATCACCCACTTCCAGGCACCCGATGGGGGCTTTTTCGACACCAGCGACGACCACGAGACTCTGATCACCCGTCCCCGCGACCTGCAGGACAACGCCACGCCGTCGGGGAATGCGATGGCTGTCACCGCCCTACTGAAGCTTGCTGGTTTCACGAATGAGTTGCGTTATGTCGATGTAGCCCACCGGGCGCTGGCTCAGGTGCAGTCCATGATGGCCCAGTACCCCCTGGGCTTTGGACAGTGGCTCCAGGCGCAGACCCACACCCTCTCGCAGCCGCGAGAGATTGCCATCGTTGGTGAGCTGGAGGCAGAGGATTCTCAGGCTTTGCTGGCGGTCGCTCAGGACGGTTATCGACCTTTCCAGGTGGTGGCCCTGGGAGCGCCCAGCATCCAATCTCCTGCTGTTCCGCTGCTGCGGGATCGCGGCTTGGTGGATGGGCGCCCGGCAGCATATGTGTGCGTCAACTTCACTTGCCGAATGCCGGTAACAGAGCCGGATGCACTGCAGCCGCTCCTGAATGAACAGTAGACAAGAGGAGGCTTTGTCGTGGAGATAACAAAAGACACACGTGTGTCGGACATTCTGACGGAATACGGAGACATTGCCGACGTCATGGAAGCCTTTGGCATCAAGCGTGTAGGCCGGTATTCAGTGCGCCGGTTCATCACCAAGGCGCTCACGGTTGAGAATGCTGCCCGAATTCACCGAGTGCCGCTGGACGAATTCCTGGAGACCCTCCAGCACGCGATTCGCTCGAGCGAGGTACCCCGAAAGGAGTAAGGTTCATCGGCTCGCATCCACTCAACCTGGCACTTCGGTTCCTGCTCGAGATTGCTGCCTTGGTGGCCATCGGCTACTGGGGCTTTGACCAGCACAGCGGCATCTGGCGTTTCATCATTGGCATCGGCGGACCCGTGATCGCCGCAGCCATATGGGCAACCTTTGCCGTCCCTGACGACCCCAGCCGATCCGGCCAGGCACCGGTACCGATCCCCGGCATCTTGCGCTTGGTGCTCGAGCTGTCTCTGTTTGGCTTTGCAGCCTGGGCGCTCTACGATGCCGGCAGCCAGATGCTAGCCCTGATCATAGCTGGGCTCACCATCGTTCACTATGCGCTGTCGTATGATCGTGTCGCATGGCTGATCCGCCAAGTAGGAACGAAGAAGACCTGATACGACAGCTACCCTCATGGTGGCTGCCGGCCCTTCCAGGTAGTGGCGCTGGGAGCGCCCAGCACCCAGCCCGCTGCTTCAGGATCGAGGTTTAGTGGATGGGCACGCCGCAGCCTACGTATGCCGCGACCTCACCTGCCAAGCGCCAGTTACGGAGCCGGAATCACTGTCGGCTATTCCGGGGCGGCATTGAGTTGCAGACCATTGCGTGACCGCCTCCGGATTGGTGGATCCTGAGTTGACAGTCACTCGGACG
>CBDUWJ010000387.1:0-3222 GCA_965370895.1 uncultured Anaerolineae bacterium
GCCGCTCGGAGATCGTGTTGGGCCTGCCTGAGCCAGCGGTCCGCTTCCTTCTGATTGGCATTCTTGGGCCACGATCCAGCGGGCACCAGTATCCTCAGACCGCATTCCCCTGGATAGTCTCCAGTAGCAGCGCCTCCAGGCGCGCCGCCAGCCGCTGGCGGGAATAGTGCGCCTCGACAAAGCGCCGTCCGTTTTGGCCATAGCGGCGAACCCGCTCGGGTTCGTCTTTCAGTTCCAGGATTGCCCGGGCCATCTGCCCTGCGTCTTCTGGCTCAACAAAAACCCCAGCGTCGGCCCGCCCCAATACCTGGCGGGCCTCGCCGTCAATGCCCAAAATGACTGGACACGCACAGGCCCAGGCATCGAACATCTTGGAGGGCAACGCCCCCTGGAACAGCTCCAGCCGGCGCAGCGGCACCAGCGCCACGTTTGCTGCCGAGAGATAGGCTGGAATCTCGTAGCGTGGTTGCTCGACCAACATCGTGACGTTGGTCAGCCCCAGCTTGTCCCGGAGGGACATCAACTCGGCTTTTTTCGGCCCCTCACCAACAAGGAGAAAGTGCACATCGGGCACCCCCTGCAGGTGTCGCGCAGCCTCCAACACCGTCTCCAGGCCCTGCGCCATGCCGTGGATGCCTGCATAGATAGCCAGGAACTTGCCCCGCACTCCCAGCTCGGCCCGCAGCGCCATCCCACCCTCTGGATCCGGGCGAAACAGCTCAGCATTGGCCCCGTTGGGGATGACCACCACCTTGCGACCAAAGCCCCGCTCTTCGAGCCGCCGGCGGATACCTTCGGTGACGACCACGACGCAGCGCGCCCTATTATAGCACATTTCCTCGAGTTTGCCAGCCAGCCTCACGGCGCGGGCATCGGTCATCTCCCCCAGAACCACCGCCGACTCGGGCCACAGGTCGCGCACCTCAAAAAGGAGGGGGATCCGCCGCGAGTAGCTGAGGGCCAGAGCGGCTCCGCCAACAAAGAGGGGGGGCGACGTAGCATAAATCGCGTCGTAGCGTCCCCGCGCCAGCAGCAGTCCCGCCAGGATAGCGTTGACCATGTACGTCAGGTAGAACGCCATCCGGCTGGCAAAGGTCTTGACCGGGGACGCCTTGACCCATACGCGTATGACATCAATGCCCTCCAGGTCGGACCGTTCGTAGAGTCTACCCCGGTATTCGGACGGGATGATGCCCGAGGGATGGTTTGGCACCTCGGTCAACATCGTCACCTGATGCCCTGCCGACACCAGATGGCGGGCCATCTCGTAGGCCCGCGTCTGAGTGGCGCCCACTTCCGGTGGGAAATACTGGCTCAGGTACAGGACGCGCATGGTTCAGTTGCCTCCCACCCCAGACTTGGGACAGGACCCACACTGGGAGGGATCGTGTCGAGCCCGATTGGCCGCGTGTAACCTGCGGTTGCCATCCCTGGTATCGGCTCGAATCCGGCCGACCGGGTCCGAATGGCCAACGCCTCCCCCGGGGAGGGGCGGGGTCTGGATGGCTGACGCCTCCCGGGGACGGGAGGTTGTCCGAATAACGGTCCAAGGCAGGCACGATTCGACCGGCTGATTGCTGACATCGCCCGAACCTCTGACCGGGCACGAGTTAGTGTTATGTGGCCGACCGGGTCCTAATAGCTGCACCATCAGAGTCCGTTCTGCATCAACAGGGCGACGATCTCGTCTGCCCTGTGGCAGCGGACCGGGTCCAGCATTCGCCAAAGAGCGGCGGCCGTAGGGCCCAGAGCCCACTCCCAGGTCGTCCTCAGGTCCTGGCGAACCCATGGCTCGCACACCTGTCGTTCGCCGAAGAGAATAGCTGGCATGGCCAAATGGCTGGCATCTCCGGGTCGTAGTGCTGGCCGCTGCGCCAACACCTTCCTGGGCGCGTGGCGCTTCGGGCACAGCGTCGTCAGCTTTCATGCGTCACCCCACAGATTTCGGTATAGATCCAGCAATTCTGCCTCGGCCGCTGGCCAGTTGTATTTGCTCTCGGCTGCACGGTGGGCGTTGCGTGACATGGTCGCTCGCACACCAGGCGCGCGCAGCTCGGCCAACCCTGCGCCAATGGCCTCCGCGGTAGGCGCTTCAAGGATGACGCCACACTCTTCCGTCCGCACCACCTGAGCGATCTCGCCCACGTCGGTCGTGAGCAGGGGGCGTCCCGCGGCCAACGCGCTGTACAGGGCGTTGGGTGAACTGAAGTGGTTGTTCGGAAAATCAGATCGCAAACCATAGTAAACCACATCGGCAGCCCGCATGACGTTCACCACCTGGTCCGCCGGCACCCATCCTACGTACGCGATGCGGTCCACGCCTTCGGCGGCGGCCAGTATGGAGGGCGCTTGTGGTCCCTCACCCACCAGCACCAAACCGAGCGATGGATCCTCCTTCACGGCCTCGATCAGGGGCAGAATCACCCTGCCGTGGGTAAACCCGCCAACATAACACACCACCAACTCGATGTCCCCGACGCGGCTGACGCCTCCCGGGGACGGGAGGTTGTCCGAATGATCGATGCCATCGAACCCCCAGGAAACACGCAGATCTGCAGCGGCTGAGGACTCTGTCGCGTCGCCAGGTCCCGGTGGGGCTGAGTGCGGTTCCGCCGGGCAGTTTCGGACCACCACCACCAGCCGGGCCCAGCGCCGGTAATGTTCGGCCAGCAGGTCGCCTACGGTGATAACCACATCCACCCGCGGCAGCAAGAAACGTTCCATCAGTCGCAGCCCAAGGACTGCCCCGCCCGGCAACCGGGGCGCAGCAAAGTCAGGGTAACTCTCGTGCGCATCGAAGACAAGCGGCACCGAGCGGCGGCGAGTGTAGGCATAGCCGATGGGCAGAGTGTCCAGGTCGTGGCAATGGACAGCATCCCAATCGTCCTGGCGCAGGCGGGCCGATGCCTGGCGAGCAAAGGCAGGCCACTGCCCCATCCGGCGCAATCCCGCCCCATAGGCCGACGCCACGCCGATGCGCTCGATCTGGACGCCAGCCGTCGAGTTGCCGCCTGCTGGCTCCGGAACGCAATCACCACCTGGCGTGGGAGCCGCACTGTGGCTCGGGACCAGCTCGCGGGCAGGGTAACGGCCCTCACGGTCCCAGGCGATGACCGTCACATGATGACCCTGCGCTACCAGAGTCTGCCCTTCGCGCAGTACACGCCGGTCGGGCGCGCAGGCGTTAGAAACCAGCATCGCTACTCGACGGCTCACGCTGTC
>CBDUWJ010000388.1:0-3220 GCA_965370895.1 uncultured Anaerolineae bacterium
CTGAAGCTATGGAACTGCATGTCGAGAGCATGCAGGAAGACGGGGAACCTATCCCTATAGGACTGGCGGTCCTTTGAGGACCGCCAGTCCTGACTTGAACGGGTCTTGGCCACGGGCAAGTCACCTTGCGCTTATCCCACACTTGTTGTTGTACCAGTTTGCTTGCCCTTGGCTCGTCCTTCCAGCATGATTCGAGCAGTGAGCGCCAAGTCACTTGGTTGATTGCATACACTAGTCCGTTGACCAGTTCTGTATGGGGGTGCCAGCTGGCGGCCTGCCCCCGGTTTGACCCCTGAAGAAGTCGCCCGCCGCGAACTCCTGGAAGAGGTCGGCGGCACGGCGGCAGACCTGCGCTAGATCGGCCAGTTCTACACCTCCAACGGCATCTCCAACAAAGTCGCCTATGTCTTCGTCGCTACCGACGTCGAGCTGGGCGAGGCTCAACCCGAGCCGACGGAAGTGATGGAGATCCGCCTCGTGCCGGTGAAGGAAGCCCTGCGCATGGCGCGCGAGGGAAAAGTCACCGACGGCCCCAGCGCGCCAGCGCTGCTGTGCTGTGAGCCGCTGCTGATGTAAGGGGCACAGTCCTGCGCCACGCCGTCCTGCGACTGCCTATGCTGGCTGCCCACATCCCTGGCAGATAACCAGAGCCGTTTCTACCCTGGCGCAGTTCGGCGACTGCTCGGACGGCTCTTGCCCAGCAAGCGCACGTGTGGTAAGATTGGTGCCGTGCACTCACCCTTGCACGTGCATACCCTGGTAGCCCCTGGAAAAGGGGCAGTAGAACAGAAAAGGAGACAAAACATGTCACTCGCCGAGTACAAACCTGGAACCGCGTTCACCGGCGTCATCGGACGCACGGTGGACCAATCGCAACCCGCCTGGCCGGAGCCGCTCCGGGCCGAGGAGGACGCGCCCAACGTGTTGTTCATCGTCCTGGACGACACCGGCTATGGGCAACTGGGCTGTTACGGCAGCCCCATCGAGACGCCCAACCTGGATGCTCTGGCTGCCAACGGCTTGCTGTACAACAGCATGCACACCACCGCGCTATGTTCGCCGACCCGCACCTGCATCCTGACCGGGCGCAACCACCACTCCAACGGCATGTCGTGCATTACCGAGGCATCCACCGGCTACCCTGGCGCCAATGGCTACATCCCCTTTGAGAACGGCTTCCTGTCGGAGATGCTCTTGCAGCACGGCTACAACACCTACGCCCTTGGCAAGTGGCACTTGACCCCGGCCGACCAGATCTCAGCGGCCGGCCCCTACGATCGCTGGCCCCTGGGCCGCGGCTTTGAGCGCTACTACGGCTTCCTCGGCGGCGAGACCCACCAGTACTACCCGGACCTGGTCTACGACAACCACCAGGTGGAGCCGCCCAAGACGCCGGAGGAGGGCTACCACGTCACCGAGGACCTGGTGGACAAGGCCATCAGCTTTATCGCCGATGCCAAGCAGGTGGCGCCCAACAAGCCCTTCTTTATGTACTTTTGCACCGGCGCCATGCACGCGCCGCATCACGTGCGCAAAGAGTGGTCCGACAAGTACGCGGGCCAATTCGACGATGGCTGGGAGGCCTATCGTAAGAAGGTATTCGCCCGCCAGAAAGAGCTGGGCATTGCCCCGGCGGACGCCGAACTCTCCCGCCACGACCCCGATGTACCCGAGTGGGACTCGCTCTCGCCAGAGGCGCAAAAGCTGTACGCCCGCATGATGGAGGTCTATGCCGGCTTTCTGACCCACACCGACCACCACATCGGCCGCCTGCTCGACTTTCTCAAGGCTCTCGACGAGTTTGACAACACACTGATCATGGTCATCTCGGACAATGGCGCCAGCTCGGAGGGCGGCCCGGAGGGTTCGGTCAACGAGAACCTATTCTTCAACAACGTGCCCGAGTCGTTGGAAGAGAACTTGAAATTGATAGATGAACTGGGCGGGCCGACAACCTTCAACCACTATGCCTGGGGCTGGACCTGGGCGGGCAACACCCCCTTCCGCCGCTGGAAGCGCGAGACCTATCGCGGCGGCATCAGCGATCCATTCTTCATCCACTATCCCCAGGGCATCCAGGCCAAGGGTGAGGTGCGCACCCAGTACACCCACGCCATCGACATGGTGCCCACCGTGCTCGACGTGCTGGGCCTCGAACCGCCCGAGTCCATCAAGGGCGTCACCCAAGCACCCATAGAGGGCGTCAGCTTTGCCCATACCTTTGAAGATTCATTGGCCATATCTAACCGCCACACCCAGTATTTCGAGATGATGGGCCATCGCTCCATCTATCACGATGGTTGGCGGGCCGTGTGCCCCTGGCCCGGCCCCTCTTTCACCGAAGCGGGTGCGTTCTTTGGCACGCCGATCCCGTCCGAGAAACTGACCGAACTGGACGCCGAGCATTGGGAGCTGTACCACGTCGCGGAAGACTTTGCCGAGAACCATAACCTGGCCGAGATGGACCTGGAGAGCGCGATCGGGCACCTTGGCACCTGGCTGAAGGAGGGACGCAACGTCGCCGGTGAGGTCAAGGCCAAGCTGATCGAGATGGTCTCCATGTGGTACGTCGAGGCGGGCAAGTACAACGTGCTGCCCGTAGATGGGCGCGGTACGCAGCGCTTCGCCGAAGAGCGTCCGCAGATCGCAGCCGACCGCACCAGCTACACGTACTATCCACATACTCAGGCCGTACCCTTCAACGCCGGCCCGCGCCTGCTGAACCGGACGCACTCGATTACGGCCGATGTGGAGATTCCGGAAGGCGGGGCGGAGGGCGCCCTGGTCTCGTTCGGCGGCACGGATGGCGGCTACTCCTTCTATGTGAAGGATGGCAAGCTGCAATACGTCCACAACTATGTCGCCCGCGAGTACCTGCACGTAGAGTCCACCGAGCCGGTACCAACGGGGCGCCACGCGCTGCGCTTCGAGTTCGAGGTCACCGGTCCGCCCGACATCGCCAACGGCAAGGGCACGCCGGGCCGCGCCCAGCTCTACCTCGACGGCAGACTCGTGGGGCAGGCCGAGTTTCCAGTGACGACGCCGCTCAGCCTGGGCCTGACCGGCGGTATGACGGTCGGCGCCGATCCCGGCGCCCCGGTTGCGCCGTTCTACACATCGCCCTTCGAGTTCACGGGCACGGTCTATAGCGTGACCTTTGACGTCAGCGGCGATGTTATCGAGGACGAAGAGGCCGAGATGCGCCGCATCATGGCGCGCC
>CBDUWJ010000389.1:0-3215 GCA_965370895.1 uncultured Anaerolineae bacterium
CTGAAAGGGCAGGTAGAGGTAATCCGCGACCGGTGGGGGGTGCCCCACATCTATGCCGGTTCGGCGGAGGACCTGTTCTTTGCCCAGGGAACCATCCACGCCCAGGATCGACTGTGGCAGATGGAGCTCCAGCGCCGGATCGGGAGTGGCCGGCTGTCGGAGCTGTTTGGAGAGGTAACGCTGGAGGTCGATCGCTTCTTCCGCGGGGTGGGGCTCAACCGGGCTGCCGAAGCAGAGGTCGAGACGTTGGACAGCGAGACGCGGCACATACTGGATGCGTATGCGGCGGGTGTCAATGCCTACATCGATTCGTTGCGCGGGCGGCTGCCGGTCGAGTTCAGCCTTCTTCGTTTCCAACCGGAACCATGGCGGCCTGTGGATAGCCTCTATTGGGTCAAGGTGATGGCCTGGAATCTCAGTTGCAACTGGTCCAGCGAATTGATCCGCGCCCGCTTGGCAGCCAGGCTGGGGGCTGACCGGGCCGCTGACCTGGAACCCCCCTTTCCCGCCGATAACCCGCCCATAGTGCACGGGACGGGCCTGCCCGAGGGTGTCGAGCCGCCGCCCAACGGCTGGGGCAGCGAAGCTCTGCGCGACGCACTGCGCCTGGTTGAAGGTCTCTTTTCGGCCAAGCCCCCCACGCTCCAAACGCCAGCGCCGCCAGGGTTGGACGGGACGGCGGGCGGCAGCAACCAGTGGGTCGTGGATGGCCATCGTGCTGCGACCGGCCAGCCACTCCTGGCTAACGACACCCACCTACCCTTTCAGATGCCCGCGGGCTGGTATCAAATCCACCTTGACGGTGGGGACTATCACGTAACCGGCGCCTCGTTTGCGGGCATGCCCGGTGTGGTTGTGGGCCACAACGAGCACTGCGCCTGGGGTTTGACCACCGCCTGGCAGGACGCCCAGGACCTATACATCGAGAAGCTAAATCCCGAGGACCCACAGCAGTACGAGTACAGAGGCGAGTGGCTGGACGCTGAGGTTGTCCACGAGCAGATCCGTGTCAAAGGGCGGGACGAACCGGAAGAGTTGAAGGTAGTGATCACGCGGCACGGGCCCATCATCAACGATCTCATCGGCGAGGAAACGCCCCTGGCGTTGCGCTGGGTTGCCCTGGAGCCCAGCAACCTCCCGCGCAGCGTCCTGCGCTACGACCGCGCCCGCAATTGGGACGAGTTCCGCGCCGCCCTGGCCGATTGGTCCACGCCACCCCACAATTTCGTCTATGCCGATACCGGTGGCAACATCGGCTACCTGCAGGCGGGCTGGGTGCCGGTCCGCGCCAGGGGTTACGGCCTGGCCCCGGTACCCGGCTGGACAGGCGAGTACGAGTGGCAGGGCTATCTGTCCCTGGACGAACTGCCTCAGGCCTACAATCCGGAGAGCGGATGGCTCGCCACAGCCAACCACCTGGTCGTGGACGACGAGTACCCTCACTTTCTCAGCGCTGATTTGGAGAATCCCTGTCGTGCCCGCCGGGTTGTGGACCTCATCACTTCCAAGACCGGCCTATCCGTCGACGATTTCGCCCGCTTTCAGCTCGACACGTACAGCGCCCAGGCCGAGCGCTTTGTCCGGCACCTGCTCGCCATCGAACCGGACGGCGACCAGGAACGCCTTGCCCTGACCTACCTCAAGGACTGGGACTATCGCCTGGAGCCAGACAGCGTGGCGGCTAGCCTCTATCAGGTTTCCCGCCTCCAGGCGCTACACCTCGTTTTTGATGGCCACCTGGGAGAGTTGGCCGGCAGCTACGTGGGTCTGGATGATCCCACGCCCCTGGCTGGTACAACCCCCTACCACGGACGTAGTATTGTGCGCTTGCTTGACCTCCTGGATGGGAGGGGGGATGATTATTGGCTGCGCGATCCGGCCAACGGGCGCGAGCGCTCCCGGCAGGCGCTTCTGCGTCAGGCCTTGCTGGAGGCGCTGGAGCTGCTACGCGCGGAGCTGGGTTCGGAGATGAGTCGCTGGACGTGGGGGCGGATCAACCGCGTACAGTTTGCACACGCGGTCGGTTCGGTCAAACCGCTGAATCTCCTGTTCAACCGGGGTCCCTATGCGGCTGGCGGGGATCAGGACACCTTGCTGCGAGCTTTGGGGAAACCCAAGTTCCCCTTCGAGCCGGTTCTTGTGGGCGATGCCCTGCGTTTCATCGCCGATCTGAGCGACTGGGAGCAGTGCCGCAGCATCATCGCCGGCGGCCAGTCGGGCCACGTGGCCAGCCGTCACTATGCCGACCTGATCGCTCTCTGGCGCGAGGGGCGGTTCCAGCCGATGCCTTTCAGGCGCGACCGGGTGGAGCAATATGCCTCAAGTCGCCTGGTGCTGGTGCCGCCAAAGGACACAGATGGGTAAACCGAGCATTGGCCGGGGTCGAGTGCGGCGAGACAGGAACCTCGCCCCCAGCAGGAGACCTACCTTAGCGTCGATTTACATAACCTGACTTGGATCTGAGCCAAAGGCGGACCGGCATACCTGCGTATGCGAGAAACCGGGAGCTGACAGAGGAACCAGGTCCGTTGTAGTAGTGACACGACGGCAGTCCGTAGCCGCGTGCCAGAAGACGGGCAGAGATACCTGCCCTGCGAGAGGCCAAGAGCTGACGGAAGGAACATGCCGGTCGCGGTAGGCCAGCCTTCGATAGCCGCCATCCAGGAAGCCAATGTCTGTTGGGTTTGATGGCATAAGAGAGAGTAACCAGTGATACGCATAGTCCTTGCCGAAGATCATCACCTGGTACGGGAGGGCATCCGTGCCCTTCTGGAGAAGGCCGACGACATGGAGGTCGTCGGCGAAGCGGCGGACGGCCAGCAAGCCATAGAATTGGTCACGCGGTTGGCGCCTGACGTACTGGTGGTGGATATTGCCATGCCTCGTCTGGATGGCATCCAGACCCTCGAGCGAGTGCGTGCCCTGGACGTGGCCACGCGGATGATTGTCCTTTCGATGTACTCGGACGAGACCCTGGTGCGACAAGCTCTGCAAAGCGGCGCCGGCAGCTATCTGCTCAAGCGCTCGGTCACCGATGAGCTCTTGTTGGCCATACGGGCCGCCCACCGCGGCGAAGTCTATCTCAGCCCGGCGGTCTCTGAGCCCATCGTGGCCGGATTCCTGACGTCTAGAGATGAGGCCGAGGCATCGAGTCGACTGGAACGGCTCACGTCGCGCGAGCGCGAGGTGCTGCAGCTCGTCGCCGAAGGACATAC
>CBDUWJ010000390.1:0-3167 GCA_965370895.1 uncultured Anaerolineae bacterium
CACTGGCCTGTCTCGTTGCTATGCACCAGATCGTCCTGCCCCAGGTGCGGGAAGGGGGCGGCCTGCTTCCTTATCTGAACATGGTGCAACGCCAGTGGTAGTGGATGCGTCATGGGCGGGTGGGCGACTCGACGGGCGATCCTGATCTGGAAGCAGAACTACTGACCTACCGCCGCCAGATGGAGGCCGGTTTGCCCGCCGCGGAACGATTGCTTGAGACGATGGAATTGGCGGCTTTTGTGAACGAGGCAGCGGAGCACAGATGGCAGCGGATTCAAGGGCTGCAACAGGGGAGACGGCACAGTGAGCCAAGTAGACTATGACGTGATCATCGTTGGAGCGGGTCCAGCCGGCATTTTTGCCGCGCTGGAGCTGACCCATTCCTCGAGCCCCAGGGTGCTGATGCTGGACAAAGGACCAGCGCTGGAAAAGCGCCGCTGTCCCTCGCGCGAAACGGGGCGCTGTATGCAATGCGCTACCTGCGCCTTGATGACCGGTTGGGGAGGGTCTGGAGCGTTCAGCGATGGCAAGCTGACCCTCACTACGCAGGTCGGTGGGCTCTTGGCCGATATCCGGGGGGAGGAGGAGGCCAAGCAACTAGTGCAGGAGGTGGACGCTTTGTGGGTCCGCTATGGGGCCGACGGCGAGCCGTACAGCGGTGACCTGGACCGAATTGAAGAGGTAGCCCGCAGGGCCTTACTGGCGGAACTACGGCTGCAACATTACCCCATCCGCCACCTGGGCACCGAACGCAGCGGCGACATCCTGGGGGCCATGTACAAGGAACTCGTAGGCCGGGGTGTCGAGGTCTGCACTCGCACCGAGGTGGCCCGGGTTCTGACCGACGATGGTATTGTCACCGGCGTGGAGACGGCCAATGGCAAGGTGCTGACCGCAGACTATGTCATCGTCGCCCCAGGCCGCGAGGGGGCCGACTGGCTGACTCAGCTTGCCCGCGACCTGAACCTAACGCTGAGCATCAATCCTGTGGACATTGGAGTCCGCGTGGAACTGCCAGCCCACGTACTGGCCCCCCTGACGGATCTGCTCTACGAACCCAAGTTCTACTATTTCTCCCGGTCTTTTGATGACAAAGTGCGCACCTTCTGCGTCTGTCCCTATGGCGAAGTCGTCACCGAATGGGCCGGCGACGTGATGACAGTCAACGGTCATTCCTACGCCCACCAAAGGACCGACAACACGAACTTTGCCGTGCTGGTCAGCAAGAACTTTACCGAGCCCTTCAAAGAACCGACCGCCTATGGCAAGCACATCGCCCGGCTGGCAAACCTGCTGTCCGGCGGGATCATGGTCCAGCGCCTGGGCGACCTACGGTCAGGCCGGCGCACCACCGGCCAACGCCTGGAGCGGTGCATCACCCGCCCCACGCTGAAAGAGGCCACCCCCGGCGACCTGAACCTGGTCCTCCCCCATCGCTACATCGTCAACATCCTGGAGATGATAGATGCCCTGGATCAGGTAGCACCAGGAGTGTCCTCGCGCCATACGCTGCTCTACGGCGTAGAAGCCAAGTTTTACTCCTCGCGTCTCGAGCTCACCCGCGACCTGGAAACCCAGGTGCACAACCTCTTTGCCGCCGGTGACGGTGCGGGCGTGACGCGGGGTTTGGTACAGGCCTCCGCATCGGGCCTCGTGGCCGCGCGCGAGATCTCGCGACGATTGTAGGGTTTGCCCAATGGCAGTCATCATTCTCAGAGGAAAGGATTGGGACGCAAAAATGCCTTTTCAGTTTCGAAGCTTGGAGATCCCTGAAGTTCTTCTCGTCAAAGCCCAGAGCGTCAGCGATGACCGTGGCTTTTTCGCGGAAACGTACAAGATGTCCGAGTTCTCCGCCAACGGGCTTTCCCAGACGTTTGTCCAAGACAATCACTCCCATTCCGTCCGAGGGGTTCTCCGAGGACTACACTATCAGAAGCATCCCCAAGCCCAAGGCAAGTTGGTGAGGGTCCTCAGGGGCAGGATCTTTGATGTGGCTGTGGACATCCGCAAGGGCTCACCCACCTATGGCCACTGGGTCGGCTCGGTGCTTTCTGCCGGTAACTTGCGCATGCTCTATGTGCCGGTCGGCTTTGCCCACGGCTTCTGCGTGATCAGCGAAGATGCTGACCTCGTCTACAAGGTAACGGAAGAGTACGCACCGGAGCTTGAGCGGGGTATCATCTGGAACGACCCGGAGATTGGGATCCAGTGGCCTGTCACAGACCCCATCCTTTCGTTGAAGGATGCTCAACTCCCCTGCCTGAGGGAAGCCGACAATAGCTTTGAATGGACGCTATGATCAAGTACTATCTGTGGACGATCGGTTGCCAGATGAATTTTGCCGATTCGCGACGGGCCGCTGAGGAATTGCAAAGGCTCGGCTTCAGCGAGGCCAGCCGGCCCCAGGACGCAGACCTGATCGTGCTCAACACCTGCGTCGTCCGCCAGAGCGCTGAGGACAAAGTGGTAGGCCGCCTTACCTCCCTGCTGGGGCTCAAAAGGCGCAGGCCGGAACTCTGCCTCGCTCTGATGGGCTGCTTCGTAGACGAGATCCCAGCGCTGCAGCACCGCTACCCCTGGGTGGACGCCTTCATCCAACCCTCCGACATCTCCGCTGTCGTAGAATTGGCCCAACAGCTAGCAACCGAATTCCCAAGCTCCAGCTTCCAACCTCCAATCGCCAATCTCCAACCTCCGACCTCGGCTGGCGTGTCCATCAGCCAGGGCTGCGACCACCTGTGCACCTACTGCATCGTACGGCTGCGGCGCGGCCCGGAGATCAGCCGTCCCGTGGATGAAATTGTGACCGAGGTAAGAGACCTGATCCGGCGCGGGGTCAAAGAGGTCACGCTTCTGGGGCAGAACGTGGACTCCTACGGCCACGACCTGCCCCCCCTTGAGTCCCCCCCACAGGTGGGAGTGGAGGAGGGGGGGCACCCGCAACTGGGGGAGAATGAGGAGCAGCGTCCCCCTGACCTGGCCGACCTGCTGACAGCGGTCCACAAGGTCGATGGATTGGAGCGCATTCGCTTTCTCACCTCTCACCCGGCGGACATGACCGATCGCCTCATCGCGACGGCGGCCCGGCTACCCAAGGTGTGCGAGCACATCGAGGTGCCGCTCCAATCGGGTGACGACGCCGTCCTGCGGCGCATGGGCCGGGGCTA
>CBDUWJ010000391.1:0-3154 GCA_965370895.1 uncultured Anaerolineae bacterium
CCAGCCGGCCGTCGATCGCCTCTGCCGTCACCCGCCCAGCATTCTCCATCATCTCCGCAAAGCTCAAGCCGCCCTCGCTAGCCCTGTTCTCCAGGTAGCGGCTCTCTTCCACCGTTATGATCTTGATTGAAACCATGCTTCTGTCTCCCAGCGCTGGTGCCAAGTCTCGTTCAGGCCTATTCAGACCCGGCCAGCTCTCTCAATTCCATCCCCGTCCACAGCCAGGCGATCAGCGTCAACGCCAGCCCGGCGACGGTCAACACAATGAGCACGTAGAAGCCCTGGATGGCTGCAGACTCGGAGCCACGAATAGGGTTCACTGGATGGCGGATGACCTCTGCCTGCCGCACGACTACCCAGGGCACGATCGCCATCACCATGTTTACCACGGCGGTGAAATCGCGAGTCGCAGTTGCGCCGTCCACCAGCCGGGCTACGATGGCCAGAACCACAGCAGCCACGAGAATCAGGCCAGTAGCTCTCACCCTGGGCTCATTCCAGGCGATCATCTGGCCCCACGTCAGACCGGTGACAGCCACGGCCGAAACAATGTAGACGATCCAGATGCCCAGGGCAGCTAAACCCGCCGCCCAGGTGCCGTGATACCACATCGGGCGACGCACCACGAGCGCCACCAACCCCAGCACACCAGCCACGGAAAACGTGACCAGACCAACCCATACCAGCGCTCCGTGGACGTATACGAGTTTGACTAGATTACCAAGTCGGGCCTCATCCGGGGCAAGGGCAACCCATACCATCAACAGGGCCAGCAAGCCCACCGCCAGCAACGGCAGAAAACCATTTCTCAGCTTTCGCAGCCTTGACATGCGACTTGGCCTCTACGCTCAGCTACTTGTCTCCCCAGAACAGCCGTCCTCTGCTCACTGGCCCCCATTGGACAGACGGGCATAACTGCGGTACAATGAATGGCAGCCTTGTCAGGAGAAATGCGATGGCAATGTCCCAAACACCAGAAAAGCCAGAGACTCGACGGCGCGCCCTGTCGCCAGCCTGGGCTGCCGCAGGCGCTATCGCACTGCTCGTACTAGGACTGCTTGGCTACGCACTCCTCGGTCAGTCCACCGGCTCGCTCCAAGTCGGGAGCCCAGTCCCCGGTTTTCAACTCACTGCCCTTGATGGCAGCCCGATGGACCTGGACGCTCAACGAGGGAAGGTCGTCGTGATCAATTTCTTTGCCAGTTGGTGTGCCCCTTGCCGCCAGGAAGCAACAGACCTGGAGGCTACCTGGCGCCTATACCAGGGCCAGGAAGTGCAGTTCTTTGGCATCGCCCACAAGGACGCTGCCTCCAAGGCTCAAGCATTCCTGGACGAATTCGACGTTACCTACACCAGCGCCATAGACCCAGGCAACCGCACGGCACGAACCTATGGCGTGACCGGCGTTCCTGAAACATTCATCGTGAATCAGCAGGGGCAACTTGTCCGACACTTCCTTGGTCCCATCACGCAGGTAGACCTCAGCCGCGAAATCGACCAGGCACTCACCCCGTAGCACTCAACCGGGAAGCTCGTGCTGAGCCGCCGGCCCCTGGAAGCGCTCTGTCCAACTGCGGCCACCTAGCTGATGTTGGAAGAAGGCAAGCAATACGCTTCGCAACCGGTTGATGTCCAGACGACGAATTATCCGCCCGTTATGGGCCACGGAAATGATCCCCGTCTCTTCTGAAACGATGACTACCAGTGCATCACTCTCCTCGGTCAAGCCGATGGCTGCCCGGTGGCGAGTGCCCATTCGGCTGTACTGGGGATTGTGCGTCACGGGCAACAGCGAACTGGCCGCGACGATCCGTCCATTGCCGATGATGACCGCTTTGTCGTGCAGGGGGGTGTTCGGGTGAAAGATCGTCCGCAGTAGTTCGGCGCTCACCTCCGCGTCGATGGGCACTCCCGTCTCGATGAACTCCTGCAAACCCGTTTCCCGCTCAAATACGACGAGTGCTCCGTAGCGCTGCCCCGCTAGCCGGTGGGCTGCCCGTGCCACATCGTCTATGACCCGCTCCATGAGCTCTTCCTGGTACCGCCGCGAAAACAGACCACCGGCGCGTCCCAACCGCTCCAGGCCGCGACGCAGCTCGGGTTGAAAGATCACGGGGATGGCAACCAATAGAGCGGGAAGCGAGACCTTGATGAGCCAACTCAGCCCCTGGAAGGGAAGTATCTGGCTCACCAGGAAAGTCAGGAGAATGACCAGCACCATCCCACGCAGCAGTTGGACCGCCTGGGTTCCCTGCGCCAGGGAAAGGAGCAGATAGAAAGCGATGGTCACCAGCAAGACATCGACAACGTCAGGCCACTGAACGTGGGACAGGATCCAAAGAACATCCTCCACAGTATCTCTCCAAACCTGTCATTCGGCCCCTCCGGGGCCGTTCCATCTACCTCATTACCGCCTGGGCAGATTATATCACAGAATGACATCTGATGCCAGATGCAATCGTCAAGACGTGCAAGACAGAGGTACGCGTTCCTGGGGGCGGGACGGCCGGGGCACGCAGGGAGGGTTCATCCAGAGCAAAGTGATCCGCCAACTGGATGTCCGTCGCCAGGCCAGGGATCTATCTCTGGCGTGTTACCTCGTTCTCGAGAGTGCCAATGCCCTCGATTTCGACAGTCACGCGGTCGCCGGGATGGAGGGGACCGACACCTGCCGGCGTGCCGGTCAGGATCACATCGCCCGGCTCGAGGGTCATCACCGCCGACACGTACGCGACCAATTCGTCCACGGGGAAGACCATTTCCCTGGTCCGAGCATCTTGGCGCAGGCTGCCATTTGACGAACAGCGGACCCTCAGGTCAGTTACATCCAAATCAGTCACGATCCACGGACCGAGTGGACAGAAAGTGTCAAACCCTTTGGAACGTGTCCACTGCCCATCGCGCTGCTGCAAGTCACGGGCAGTCACATCATTTGCACAGGTGTAGCCCAGCACAAAGGCTAGTGCGTCCTCGCGATGCACCCGATGCGCCCGGCGACCGATGACGACAGCCAATTCGGCCTCGTGCTCCACCCATCCGGACAGGTGCTCGGGATAGATGATAGACGCGCCCGGGCCGATAACTGCACTGGGTGGCTTTAGAAAGATGAGGGGCTCAACCGGCACTTCTGAGCCATGCTCTGCGGCATGGTCGG
>CBDUWJ010000392.1:0-3147 GCA_965370895.1 uncultured Anaerolineae bacterium
CAGTCAGTCTGGCAAGGGCAGCCCGGGCTGTTTGTGCCGCCGTACGCCTACGACCAGCGCCCGCTTGCTGCTGGATAGCCGGTATGGAACCCCTTTGGGTATGACAACCAGTTCCGCGCTGTCCAGAGAGAGCCGTTCGTGTTCCGTCTCCAAGGTCAGTCGCCCGTCGTGACAGAGAACCAGGCTGTCCTGCCGCTCCGTGTCCCACCAGGGCCCGACCCCCTCGCAGGCCATCACATAGACGGCATACGTGTCCACGTCGGCCAGCGCCACCGGCCTGTACGGGATGGCGACCTGGCGACCCACGGCTGGCACGCTGATCTTCTCCAGGCGTCCGCCGCCTTTCAGGGCAAAGAGCTGGCGATCGCCGTTGCGGCGATTGACCATCAAGCGTGGCTGGAGGAGCAGAACCAGCGAGCGCAGCAACGACGATGAGCGGTGTGCCACTCCCTTGGGCGCCACGGCCAGCTCGCCGGGTCGGAGGATAACGGGACCCCATTCGCTCTCCAGGCTGATGGTGCCGCTATGGACCAGAAAGAGTTCGTCCTGGTCCATGTGGCGATGGCGGGGCAGGTTGCCCTGACAGAGAAAGATGCTCAGCATCAGGTCGTCTATGGGGGCCAGATCGATCATGGTGAACGGCTCGGTCAGGCGGGCGGCATGCTGAGGAATGCTGATTACGTCGAGATCTTTGGGCTTGTCCACGGTGGTCATCCCAGTCGTGCTGGTGTGATGCCCTTTTGGGCCTGGTATTTCCCCCGCTTGTCGGCGTAGGTCATCTCGCACACCTCGTCGCTCTCAAAAAAGATCACCTGGGCGATCCCCTCACCGGCATATAGGCGCACCGGCCGCGGCCCAACGTTGGCGATGCACAGCGTGGCGTGGCCCTCCCAACCTGGCTCAAAGGGGGTGACGTTGACCACCACGCCACAGCGCGCGTAGCTGCTCTTTCCCATGCACAGGGTCAGGACGTCAGGCGGGATGCGAAAGTACTCCACCGTCCGGCCCAGGACAAAGGTGTGGGGCGCCAGATCAAAGGTCTCGGTCTGCAAGTCTAGAAACGTTTCCGCCCCTACCGCCTTGGGATCCAGCAGCCTGTCCTGCCTGCCCCGAGCGTTGCCCGGGGCGCCGGAGCCGAAGGACTCGTCGCCCACGTCGTCTGCAACCAGCACTTTGAACTCGTCTGCCAGGCGGATGTCATAGCCATAGGACGACAGGCCATAGGAGATGACCGTCCCACGCACCTGCACTGGCTCAAACGGCTCGATCATGCCCTGTTCCTGGGCCATGCGCCGGATCCAGCGGTCGGGTCTGATGCTCACGTGCGCCATCTCCTCGAATTCAATATGGTCCCATTATAGTACAAAACGGGCGTCCTGTCCATTTGGACAAAGGACGCCCGTACAAGTCGAGCGTTGTCTGTCACCCGCGACCCAACCCGTGAACATACCTCACCTGCTCGATAACATCGTCCACTGGCTGCTCGCCCTGGGGCGAAGGACCCAGGGGATCTACCAGTTGCCAATCGTCGTCGCCCAATAACACGGCAAAAGTGTTTAGAATCGAGTAGGCCAGGGCCTCCAGGTGATAGCCGCCCTCCAGGGTCAAGACCAACCGGCCTTTGCACAGTTCCTCGGCCAGGTCCTTCAGCGCCTGGGCGACGGCCGCGTAGCCGCCAATGGAGAGTTGCATGTGGGCCAGCGGGTCGTCCCAGTGGGCGTCATAACCCGCCGAGCCCAGGATGAGCTGCGGCTGGAATCGCCAGGCAGCCGGCCCCACCACCTCGCGGAAGATCTGGGCAAAGCCCTCGTCCCCCACGTCGCCGGCCAAAGGCACGTTGACGATTCCACCCGCGCCTTCGCCGAGGCCGGTCTCGCGCCAGTGGCCAGTGCCTGGATAGTAGGGGTACTGATGGGTGGAGATGTACATCACCGCTGGGTCCGCCTCGAATTCGTCCTGGGTGCCGTTGCCGTGGTGCACGTCAAAATCCACGATCAGCACCCGCTCCAGGCCACGCTCGGCCAGGGCGTAGCGGGCGGCGATGGCCACGTTGTTGAACAGGCAAAAGCCCATCCCCCGCCCCCGCAGGGCGTGGTGACCGGGAGGACGTACCAGGCCAAAGGCGTTGTCCACCTCTCCGTCCAGTACGGCCCGCGTCGCCTCCACCAGCCCGCCGGCGGCCATCAGCGCCGCGTCGTACGAGGCCGGGCGGACGTAGGTATCCATGTCCAGGTTGCCGCCGCCTCCCCGGGCCAGGCGCTGCACCTGCTGAATATAGTGGGGCGCGTGCACCCGTTCCAGCCGCTCCGGGGTGATGGGCACGGCGGGGATAGCGGTAAGCCGCTCCAGCATCCCGTACTCTTCCAGCACCCGCAGGATCGCCTTCAGTCGTTGCTGGTTCTCGGGGTGGCCCCGCAGGTCGTGTTCCAGGTAGATCGGATCGTAGACGTAACCGGTGGTCATGGGTCTGGTCCTTTCGTTGCGGTCGACCTGCACTATGTCTACTCCAGTCTACTGGGCTATTCCTTGCGAAATCCAGGCAGATGCCTTTATCATTCTACTCTCCGTGCCCCCTACATCTCCTGTCGCCCTTCGAGCGCCCTGCTTAGCGTCACCACGTCGGCATATTCCAGGTCGCCGCCCACCGGCAGTCCCCGCGCCAGCCGCGTGACGCGCACCGCCAGCGGCTGGAGCAGCCGGGCGACATACATGGCCGTCGCCTCACCCTCCAGGTTTGGGTTGGTGGCCAGCAGCACCTCCCGCACGGGCTCGGCCCTGAGCCGGGAGATCAACTCGTTGATGCGCAACTCGTCAGGGCCGATGCCCTCCACCGGCGAGATGGCGCCGTGCAGCACGTGGTACAGCCCCCGGTACTCGCCTGTGCGGTCGATGGCCAGCACGTCCAGCGGCTCCTCTACCACGCAGATGATCGAGCGGTCGCGTCTCTCGTCGCTGCAGATCGGGCAGGGGCTTGCCTCGGTGATGTTGAAGCAAGTGCTGCAAAAGACGATCCTCTGCTTCAAGTCACGAACGGCGTCGGCCAGGGCCTCGGTCTGCTCCGCCGGGCGACGGAGCAGATAGAAGGTGAGTCGTGAGGCGGTCTTTGGTCCGATGCCGGGTAGTTGGGCAAAGGCCTCGATGAGCCGG
>CBDUWJ010000393.1:0-3143 GCA_965370895.1 uncultured Anaerolineae bacterium
GTGAGTGGCCTCTGGCCATCGCCCTGGGAAGTACACTACACCAGATCCCAAGGGTCTCTACGGCCCCGGTGCCGCCAACAGGCCCATGTCCCGCAACAGGGTCTCGATGGTGTACCCGGCCCCGGCTGCCAGGCTGGTCAGGACGAAGAGGCTGATGGCCAGCACCAGGTAGTACACCAGGGGCAAGAGGATAGCGCGCCAGCCTCGCAGCTCGTGGGCTTCGACGCCGGCTATCCAGGTGGCCACGAACGACAGGATGATGGTGATGGGCCTGACCAGTGGCGCCAACGCCGGGACGAACGCCAGCAGCCCGATCAATTGCACGCTATGGGCAAAGCCCATACCCCGCAGTGTGGCGGTATAGCTTCCGGTGCCGCCGAGTAGCCTGCCCGCGCCAAAGACGGCAAGCACGCCCAGGATCCACATTGCTGTGCCCGCAAGCATGTCGACTGCGATCTCAGCAGCAGTCCCCCCGACGGCTACCGCCAGCGCCAGTACGCCCAGCAGGCCGATCAGCAGGGCCGGACCGGTCATGTAGGGATCGCGAACGATCTCCCGGTAGGCAGAGCGCTGCAACACCAGGGCGCGCAGGGCAAGGACAACCCAGGTGCTGACGTTTCTCAAGCCCTGGCCCAAGGTCGCCGGCGCCCAGGCATGGACACCCTCCGCCGGGGCAGGCCTGGCTTCTTCCCCGGTCACGACATCGGTCAAGGGCAGATTACGCCGCGCGTCGAGGATGGCGAACAGATCGGTCGAGTTTTTCGTTTCGGGCACGTCCATGTCCGCCGGATGGAACAGGAAGGCGTCAGTCTGCTCGCCGCCCAGGCCGCCGTGGCTGCCGATGAGCTCCTCCATGGCGGCCACCGTGCCGTCCGGGTAGAGGGTGCTGTTGACGATCAGATCGCCAGAGTGGGGGAAATCGGCCAAACGCCGTACCTGTTCGGCTCGCAGATCCACGTCGCCATAGGGTTCCAGCGGATCGTGGCCCTTCACTTCCCCGGTGTGCAGGTCGCGGGCGCCGCTCTTGCCAAAAACGACAGGGGTGCCATCGCCCTCATAGGCCACCACGATGCCCACACCCTCGTGCTGCACCAGGGCATCCACCAGGCCGGGATAGGCGGTGTTCAGTTCGTCCAGTGTGATCTTGCGCGGATAAAGGTCGAAATAGACCTGGGCCAGGTTGCCACTGCCGCAGACCGTCACCTCGGCAGAAAGATCGGTTTCCACGGGCGCGGCCTGCTCAGCGCTTTGCTCCAGGGCCCGTTGCGCCTGTCCCATGACGGCACGGCTCATCGCGCCGCCCATGCCTTGTTCCTGCACGTTTCCGAGCTCCGCGGCCATGGCCGCGGTCGAGATCGTGCCATCGTCGCCGCCCGAGGTCTGCACCACGCTGGTTCCGTGGGGCAGGTGCCCTTCGATGAACCCCTTGAGATCGTAGCCATAGCGCTGTTTGAAAGTCGCGCCAAAGGATTGGCCGTGATCGGACAGGATGACCAGATCGTAGGGACGCGGAGCCTTGCGGGCGATGATATTCCGAATGTAGGCGATGACCGGGTCGTAGTGGCGCAGCACGCCAAAGGCATCGCTCGTCCACGGGCCCGAGTGGTGGGCCACTTCGTCGTATCCCGGCCAGGTGACGTAGAGCGATGGGGTACCGCGCACGATGTCGAGACTGGTAAGGTACGCGGCCACATTCCGCATAAAGACCGTGGTCGCCGCACGCAAGAAAGGGTAGCCCTGGTGCAAACGATTCAGCCTCGGCTGCACGTTCTGCACGCGCTGTTTGAAACCCTGCCACAATTCCAGAAATACATCGCCAAAGTACAGGACGAGGGTTCGCAGGAAAAAGTAGGGATCCAGCATCAGCAGGTAGATGTCCCTGGCACGCTGCTTTTTCTCCTCTGCGCTGCCGGCGCGCAGATCGGCCAGGGTCAGCAGCGACTTGGCGGCGTCACCGTTCATCATGTTGTTGATGCTTGAACCGCCGCGCATCAAACCGTGTCCCTTGGCGTAACGGGCATTGATCAGCGGCGCATCGGTGCTGGAGACCATCAGCTTGCCCAGGTCCTTGTCGTACCAGCGAAAGGCCGGGATGTCATAGTTGTCGCCAAACATGATCCCCGCCTGGCAGGACGAAGTCTGCGATGGCAGGCCGCAATCGACGCGGGAGAGCACATAGCCTTCGTCGCGCATCATCTCGCTCAACGTGGGCAGAACGCCATCTTTGAGGGCCTTCTGCAGGTGCCAATAGCTCAGGCCGTCGATCTCCATCATAACCAGCCCGCGGCCTGGTTCGTCTGCCCCCGTGAAGGGCTGCCGTTTGGCCAGGCGCTCCACCAGGCTCTCGTAGAAAGAGCCCTCGTCGTCGATGGTCAGGACGTCGGTGATGATGGTGTTGACGGCAGCCAGGATGAGACCGCCGGCAAAGGCGGCCAGCCAGCCGTCGACCACAAAGCCCGGGAGAAGAGCTGACGTAATCATCAAGGCCACAGCGTTGGCGAACAGACCGACCACAAAGACGGCGATAAAGCCCAAGGGCAGGGCCAGCAGCAGGATGACAGGCCGGATCAGCAGGTTGACGATACCCAGCAAAAGGGCGGCGGCCACCGCGACGGCCAGCGCGGATTGGCCCTCCACTGCCAGCAGATCAAAACCCGGCAGGATGGCTGCCGTGATCAGCAGGGAGGCGATGTCGACGATCCAGACAATGATAAGGCGGTATAGAGCTCGCGACACGTCTTTGAGTGTATTCATCGGATCAATCTCCCATTCCGGCAAGGGTTCGCTCAGGCGCCCGGGACAGGTCCAATCTCGGAAGAGCGGACCTGTCTTCTTGCTGGCTATTGGTTCTGTGCAAAGGCGGGCCAGGCCAGCAGCAGGAAGGCGGCGCCAGCCTCGGCCAGGGTGAACTCGCCTTCGATCCGGCCGATGTACTCGTCCACCCTGCCCGCGACGTCGTAGTGCATCCGGCCGTTCTCGTGCACGCGCCCCAGGTATTCGTCCGGGCCGGCAGCCACGTGGCGGTGGACTTTGCCGTGGTCGAGGTCGACCCGGCCAATGTACTCGTCCGGACCCAAACGTTGGGCGTATACCTTGCCATCCTTTAGATCCACGTGGCCGATGTAATCGTCGGGTCCCAGATA
>CBDUWJ010000394.1:0-3121 GCA_965370895.1 uncultured Anaerolineae bacterium
GCTGCAGCGATGATGTCGGAAGAGCTGGCCGAAGAAGCGGCATCTGTGGTGTCGGAAGAGTCAGCAGAGCAGGAGGAACTGGACGCGCTGGAGGCCGAGGCAGTAGCAGATCTCACAACGACGGAGGCGGAAGAAGCGTCGCCGGGAGAACCTGATCAAGTGCCGGGGCCAACGGATCTGCCGGATGCTGGATTGGAAGAGGTTGGGGTCGGGGAGACCCCGGCAGTCGAGGATTCAGAGCTTGTTGTGGTAGAGGCATGATAGTGTCAGGAGTGTAGGATTATCATGACGACAAGGATGGCAGGTCTAAAAGAGCGGTTGCAGCAAGAATTGAATGATACGCTGGACGAGATTGCACGCCTGGGAGAGCGCCTGGAAACGAAAGGTGACTATGGGCTGGGCAAGGGCGACCCCGGTATCTACGAATGGGAGATGTGTCTGGCCCTGAAGCAGCGCGCGGAGAACAAGGCTCGGTCGCTGGAGGTAGCTATGCGCAAAGCAGAGGAGGGCGATTATGGCATCTGTGAGGTGTGTGGTGAGCTCATCGATCCGGCACGTTTGGCGATTCTGCCCTATACCAAACGGTGTATTACCTGCGCGCAACAGCAGTAGCGCTGACTGAAAGAGATGGCGCCGCCCGGAGCCTTTGCTCCGGGCGGCGTTTTGACTTGGCGTCCAGCACGATGGTTGCACCTCCCTGCCTCTCCTGTCGGGCTGTTTTGACGAAATGGGTTGGCTGTGTTATACTCGTAATGGACATCTAGTACACCGTCAAGGGAGAGAGTCTTTCTATGGCAGAAAGCCAGGCGAAGAACAAGATCCTCGTGACCGGGGCGGCTGGCCAGATTGGTTCCGAGTTGACTATCGAGTTGCGCCGGCGCTATGGTGCTGAAAATGTGGTGGCCACCGGGCACAGAACCAAACCGAGTTCGGTTCTGAGCGAAGGTGGCCCCTTTGAGTTCATCGATGTGACCCGGCGCGAAACGATCGAGGCGCTCGTGGACAAGTATGGGATTGACACCATCTACCACATGGCCGCCATTCTCTCCTCCGTCGGCGAGGAAAAGCCGCACCTGGCCTGGAACGTGAACATCAACGGCTTGTACAACATACTTGAGATCGCCCGGGAGCGCAAGTTGCCCCGGGTTTTTTGCCCCAGTTCTATTGCGGTTTTCGGCCCAGAGACTCCGCGCGATAATACCCCACAGGAAACCATCCTGCGCCCGACGACGATGTATGGTGTCAGTAAGGTGGCGGGTGAGTTGTTGTGCAACTATTACGTCCAGCGCTTTGGCGTGGATGTTCGGGGTGTGCGCTATCCCGGCATCATCAGCAGCGAGACCCTGCCAGGCGGAGGCACGACCGACTATGCTGTGGCTATCTATTACGAGGCGGTGGCCCACAAAACGTACACCTGCTTTGTACGGGCGGACACGATCTTGCCGATGATGTACATGCCCGACTGTATCACGGGCACTATTGACCTCATGGAGGCTGACTTTTCCCAGCTTGGGCACCATGCTGACTTTAACATGGCGTCTATGAGCTTCTCAGCCGGGCAGTTGGCAGCCGAGATCAAGAAGCATATCCCTGACTTTGTGTGCGAGTATCGGCCGGATGGCCGGCAGGCCATCGCCGACTCGTGGCCCAGGTCCATCGACGACAGCGACGCTCGCCAAGAGTGGGGCTGGCAGCCAGAATACGACCTGGCGGCGATGACGGCCGACATGCTGGACAAGCTGGGCAAGCGCCACCGCGAGGGGCGGTTGTATCCGGCCGAAGAGGCAGGCGGCGACTGAGGCGATAGATGGTTCTGTTCAACGAGGATCACAATGGCTGGAAACGGCAATGATCGTCTTGATCCGGGTTCGGCCAGAGTAGCCTCCGCGAGCAGTATATCGAGCTGAGGTGATGAAAGGAGCGGAAATGGCGGGCAAATTCGACTTTATTCGCGAGGATGTGGCTGGCTTGAGGGATTCGGGGCTGTTCATCAACCTGCGGATCATGGGCTCAGCGGCCGACGCCTGGATGGTCGTGGATGGCAAGAGGGTGCTCAACTTTTGCACCAATAACTACCTGGGGTTGGCGAACCATCCGAGGATGAAGGAGGCAGCCCACAAGGCAATCGAGGAGTGGGGCGTTGGGCCTGCGGCGGTGCGCTCCATCGCCGGAACACAGGGTCTGCACGTGGAGCTGGAGCAACGTCTGGCTGCTTTCAAAGGGGTGGAGGATGCCCTCTATGTGCAGAGCGGTTTCTGTGCCAACCAGGCCGCTCTCGCGCCGCTGGTCGGGCGGAACAGGGCCACGGGCGAGCAGGATGTGATCTTTTCTGACCGGCTGAACCATGCCAGCATCATCGACGGGGCGCGGCTGTCAGGGGCCAAGATCCTTGTCTATGAGCACTGCGATCCGCGAGACGCCGAGCGGGTGATCAGAGAGAACCTGCCCAAGTACCGCCGTGGGTTGCTGGTGACCGATGGCGTGTTTAGCATGGACGGCGACATCGCCCCCCTGGACGAGCTGTACGAGGTGGCTGACAAGTACGGTTTGATGACCATGGTGGACGATGCCCACGGTGAGGGCGTCCTGGGCGGCGGCAAAGGCATTGTGCACCATTTTGGTCTTCAGGGGGGATTCGACGTGGAGATCGGCACCCTGAGCAAGGCCTTCGGCGTGATGGGCGGTGTCGTTGCTGGCAAAAAGGTCGTCGTGGACTATTTGCGGCAGAAGGCGCGGCCCTTCCTGTTCTCCAGTGCGGTGACCCCAGCCGACACGGCCGCCTGCTTGGCGGCTGTGGACCTGTTGGAGGAAAGCGGCGAGCTAGTGGATAGGCTGTGGGCGAATACCGCGTACTTGAAGGAGGGCATGGCCGAGTTGGGCTTTGACACCGGCCGCTCCGAGACGCCCATCGTGCCGGTGATGCTGGGCGAAGCGTCCCTGGCCAAAGAGTTCTCCCGCATGCTCTTTGAGAACGGCGTGTTTGCCATGGCGCTGGGCTTTCCCACAGTGCCCAGGGGGCAGGCTCGCATCCGGGTCATGAACACCGCTGCCCACAGCCAGGAGGATCTGGACACCGGTTTGCATGCCTTTGAAAGGGTGGGGCGCGAATTGGGCGTCCTCT
>CBDUWJ010000395.1:0-3114 GCA_965370895.1 uncultured Anaerolineae bacterium
GTGCCTCAGGGCATGCTTCACTTCGTTCAGAATGACAGGCTTGTTTCTTAGTAGCTGGCAAGGTCGCTCTCTGTCTTGAGCGTGACTCTTGACACTCCGACTCTGGGTGTCGGGCTGTGAGGTTTGTATGAGAAGAAAGGGAGGTTCGTTCAGTCCAGAGCGCCATCGGCGGAAAACACAGACCCGGCTAATCCTCAGTGGGCTCGTGGTTCTGCTGGTGGTCGGCGGGGGTCTGGTCTGGGCCATCTATGGGCGCTCTGCGGCCATCACCGCGGTGCTCTGCCTGTTGGGAGCGGCCAGCGTCTTTGGGGTGCTCTGGTTGATCTTGACTTTGTTGGAGATCTGGGTCAAGGAGGAAGAGACATAAACGGCTACTTGGGGAGTTGTTCTCTCGTATCGGTATGGTTGGGCGGCCTGGCAACCACGATGACCCGGTGCGTGTTCCCAGGCCACTCGTAGGGCCAACAGGTGACCAGCGTTAGCCGTTCATCTCCGGTGGGCATGATCCACTGCGCGTTCTTCTTCCTCACTGACAGGGGCATGCCTGCCTCTTTCAAGATGTACATCTCGGTGACGGTATAGACATAGGGGGTGTCGCCTACGTACAGCGTGAGCTCGTCGCCCATGGACAGGTTCACGACATCGCGGAAGACCTTGCCCTCGACGTTGTGGTGGCCTGACAGTACCACGTTCTCCTGGTGTCCGGGCAGGGATGAATTCACGTGCCAGCCGGCCGCCTTCTTGGGAACGACCCATTTGGTATACCAGGTACCCTTATACTCTACTCTCTCCCAGCCCATCGATTCCACTCTGGAATCCAGGTCGATGGCTGGGGCCACGATGCGCGTGGGTGGGTCCTCGGCGCTTGGGGGCCGAGTAGCAGTTGGTGTTGGGGTGGGAGCGGGGGGCACCGGATCTGATGGCGAATTCGCCGGTGCCGGATCGGACGGGGGAGGCGTGACCGGCCACTCTGGAAGGAGCTCTGGAGGCGCTCCTTCGGCGCCTGCTGGCTGGGATGGTGCAGAGGTCTGGCGGAACTCTGTGTCTGTTCCGAGGGAACTGCGGATTGGGGAAGACGTCGGTTGTGCCGGTGCGGTAATGGCCAACACGACGGCGCCTTCATCGGAGATAACTGGTGGTGGTGGTGCGTTCACCCGCGCCCATATGCCCCAGCCCAACCCGGCCAGGATCAGAAAGCCACCCAGGATCAACATGCCCTTTGACAGGGCTGGCAGCAAGCGGTTCATCATGTTCCATTCTAGCCCCAGAACACATGCCTTGTCAAGTCAGCCTGTCCCTATCATGTCAGAATGCTTGACCAAGTATAACATGCTTGGTATAATCGTAGAAGCATCTGGAGATCCGGCCGGCTCGAGAGAGTCGGTAGCACAAGTCTACTGGGGAGGTCCGTCCATGTCTGTTGTAGAGCTCACATATCACAGCCATGCCTGCTTTAGCTTCGAGGTAAATGGCACGCAGTTGTTGATCGATCCTTTTTTGACGGGCAATGATCTGGCGGACGTCAAGGCGGGTGAGGTAGAGTCCGATTATATCCTGGTTTCCCATGGGCATGCCGATCACGTGGGCGACACGGTCGAGATCGCAAAGCGAACCGGCGCCATGGCGATTTCCAACTTTGAGATTCACAACTGGCTGCTGGCCCAGGGTGTGGAGAGGGCCCACCCCATGCACATTGGTGGGGGGCACGACTTTCCCTTCGGCCGGGTCAAATTGACCATTGCCCACCATGGTTCAGCCCTGCCCGATGGTAGCTACGGAGGCAACCCGGCGGGCTTTCTGCTGACCTTGAAGGGTAAAAAGATCTATCACGCCTGTGATACAGGTCTCTTCTACGACATGAAGCTTATCGGTGAGGAGGGCCTGGACGTGGCGATCTTGCCTATCGGAGACAACTTTACGATGGGTCCCGACGATGCGCTGCGGGCGGTCAAACTGCTGGAGCCCAAGATTGTGATCCCCATTCACTACGATACGTTTGACGTGATCAGCCAGGACCCCTACGCCTTTGCCACCCGGGTGGATGCCGAGACCTCGGCCCAGTGTGTGGTGCTCAAACCGGGGGAGACCTACCGCCTGTGATTGCCGATAACGATCAAGGCCCCATATCTGTCAATATGGGGCCTTTTGTGGGTGGAAGCGGGTTCTAGCCAAAGATGCCTGATGTGACTGCTGCCCCTGCGCCAAAGATGGCAGAAATGCCCAAGGCAATGACGAAGGTTAGCACCCAACTGATCAGGACGGTCAGGATCGCCTGTCCGGTCTCGAATTCCATGGCTTCGCGGACAGCCAGGATGCCTGCAATCAGGGCCAAGATCCAGCCTGCCAGGGGAAAGATCCATCCCACGCAGGGGATAAAGCCAAAGAGCCCCAGCAATCTTGGGGCGCTGGCGTAGCCCAGCACACGCATCATCTCGGGAATGTCGGTCTCCCCCTTGAACAAGATCGTGCCCACAAAGTAGGTGAGGATCGCCCAACCGATCCAGCCGATGAGGATGCCGTTGATGATCCAGTTACCGAAAAAGCCGAGAAACGCTGTGCCGACGCCCGCTTTGGCCAAGAGCATACTCCCGGCACCGCCCAAGGCCGACAGAAAGCTGACCACGATCACGATGATGGCCGCTTGCGACATGGCGTCTTTGTCTTCCGCAATCTCGCGAAAGACCGTCCAGTCAAGGCGAATGGCACGCACGATACGATCTACCATAGTTGTCCTCCTTTGTACTAGATGATATAGCGTAAGTCTTTACGAACAAAATCCGGTTGGGTTTCAGCTTCCCGCGCCCTGACGAGCCCGCGGACTCCCCGCAGTACCGGGCATCTACACCCGCTCGATCCGCGCCCCCAACGCCTGCATCTTGGTTTCGATCCGTTCGTAACCCCGGTCAATCTGATGGATATTGTGGATGACGCTCTGCCCCTCAGCGCAAAGGGCTGCGGTGAGAAGGGCCATCCCGGCGCGGATATCGGGGCTGTGCAGCGTCTCACCGTGGAGCGGGGACGGCCCTACAACCACGGCACGATGGGGGTCGCAGAGGATAATGCGGGCGCCCATGTCGATCAGGCGATCCACGAAATAGAGCCGGCTGTCGAACA
>CBDUWJ010000396.1:0-3111 GCA_965370895.1 uncultured Anaerolineae bacterium
CGCAGATCGTCGCTCTCTATTCGCGCTGACGCATACCGGAATCCTTTCCGCCGCCAACGCCCTGGCATCTGCCTATGCCTGACATGGGGCAAGCCTCCGGTCTTGTGCACTTGACTTCTGCTGGCGATTGGCGTATGATATGGGCATTGTCTGGCCCAGACCCAGGGCTCTGGCAGGAGCACCCATGCGCGCAAGCCGCCCGGAACTGCGGGCCGTCACCGTCACCATCCTGCTTGGCACGCTGGCACTGGCATTGGCCATCGTCATTGGCTACGCCTGGTGGAGCACCCAGCGCGGCCTGACGCGTCACGCCGAGGAAAAGGTGGACATCATCGCCCAGTTCCTGGAGAGTGGGATGGCCCTGCTGCCGCAAGGAGGCGCCGACCTGGAGGGACTGCACGTCCTGATGGAGCAGGTCGGCGGGGAGCATGGGGTGCGCCGGTTGCAGGTTGCCCGGGGGCAAGCCATTGCCAGCCAGTACGGATCTGCAGAGATGGCTCCTGCGCCCGATGCGCTGACTCGGCAGGTATTCCAAACCCGCCAGGACATCACCGTCCTCGAAACCAGGGACGGTCACCGAATGGTTCGCCGCGTCAGGGCCCTGAGAGCCTCCGAGAGCTGCTTGGGCTGCCACCAGGCCGCCCCCGGCGAGATTCTGGGCGTCATCGATGTCTCCTTTGACCTGGCCAGGGTACAGCCCACCGGTCCGGACTTTTACCGGAACCTGGTCCTGGTTTCGCTGCTGGTCAGCGTGATCACCGTGTTGCTGGTCTTTCTGGTCTTCTCCCGGGTCAACATGGGCCGCCGCATTGAGAGTGTGACGGCCCTGGCCGGGGGCATTACGGCTGGCGATCTGGAGCGGCGAGTATCGCCCTTGCCTGGCATGGGCTTGGATGGTCTGGCCCGCACCATCAACGAGATGGCTCAGTCGCTGCAAGCCCACGAGGAGGCGCTGGCCCAGCAGCAACAGGAACTGGAAGAAGCCAACCGCCGGCTGGAGATCTTGGTCCAGGAAGCGCATCACCGCATCAAGAACAACCTGCAGACCGTGGCTGACCTGCTTTCTCTGCAAGCTGGTGTCTGCTCGGACAGCGGGGGGAGCTGCCTGCGGGACAGCATCCAGAGGATCAAGAGCATCGCCGCCGTCCACGAGCTTCTCTCGGTGGAGCAGGCCGAGTCCACTGACGTTTTGCAGTTGGCCCGGCGGCTGTTGGAAATGGCCATCCGCAACGTGAGCGTACCCGGCCAGCGGATCACAGGATCCGTGGGCGGCGATGACCTGCGGCTCGCTTCGAAGCAGGCCACGGCTTTGTCCCTGGTGCTGAACGAGCTCTTCAACAATGCCTTGATGCACGGATTGGCGGAACGACCTGAGGGACACATCTCAGTGCACGTCCAGGCCCAAAACGGTCAGGCCACGCTAGCGGTGTGGGACGATGGCCGCGGCCTGCCGCTCGATTTCGCCTGGGAGACCCACGAACAACTGGGCCTGCGCATCGCCCGCACGCTGGTAAAGCGGGAACTGGGGGGTGAGTTTGCCCTCCAGGACAACGGTGAGGGCGCGACGGCGATGATAGTATTCCCGTATGGCGTCGCCCGTGACCCGTAGGTGCGCAACGCGCAGCAGGTAGTACCCAATCTCCGATATCCGATGTCCAGCAGGAGAATGCGAGATGGAACCTTTGAGAATCCTCATCGCCGACGACGATAGTCTCCATGTGATGAGCCTGCGACAGCAACTGGAGGAGTTGGGCCATTTGGTCGTGGCCGAGGCCTATAGCGGTCAAGAAGCGGTCTTCCTGGCAGCCGAGCATCGACCCGATGCGGCGTTGTTGGACATCGTTATGCCCGACATGGATGGCATCGAGGCAGCGCGGCGCATAGCCGCGGACCGTCCGATCCCCATTCTGCTGCTAAGCGCTCATAGCGAGAACTCCCTCGCCGCGCGAGCCGATGAAGCTGGCATCTTTGCTTATCTGATCAAGCCGATCTCTGCCGGCGACCTGCGCCCGGCCTTGCTCCTGGCGCGGTCCCGGTTCCGCGAATTTCAACTGGTGCAGCAGGAAGTGGCCGATTTGCGCCAGGCGCTTGATACGCGCAAGCAGATCGAGCGGGCCAAAGGCATCCTCATGCGTCGCCTCCACCTGGACGAGGATGAGGCCTTCCGCCGCCTGCAGAAGCGCAGTCAGGACGAGAACCGCAAGATGCGCGACGTCGCCCAGGCGATCATCACCGCTGATGAGATGTTCTCCTGCGGTCGGTGACTTGATAAACACGGACTTGAATGTTACAAAATCGAACATGGGTTCTCTTCACCGGGGCCAACCAGCAGGCTCCCATTGAAAAAGAGGAGGTATGGCTATGAAGCACACGTTTGTGCACTTTGAGATCCCTGCGGACGATGTGGAACGCGCCAGAAAGTTCTACACGGAGCTGTTTGGCTGGCAGATATCGAGCCCGCCCGAGTTTCCAGAGTATTTGTTCGTCAAGACGGGCGACGAGGACGACCTGGCTGGTGGGATGATGAAACGCCAGGGACCCGAGCAGGGACCGATCTACTACGTTCAGGTGGAGTCGGTGGACGCAACCTGTGTCACAATCGAGCAACTGGGCGGACGGATCATCGTGCCCAAGTCGCCAGTGCCGGGCATGGGCTGGTTCGCCCATTTCGTGGACACCGAGGGCAACGTCTTTGCCCTGTGGCAGACCGACGAGTCTGCGGCCTGAGGAGTCGTTCAAGCGGGGGAGCGAGCGAAGGCCTGTTGACCTTTTCTTGGAGCGGGTCGAAGGGTTTGTCCAAGGGGCCGCCACGAACGTCCTGAGCTCGACACAGGGCGCTCGATGCCTCGACGCGTGCAAGAACCGCACGTTGCAGAAAACGAACGCTGGAGAAAACGAACGCTTGACACTGCCGCGAAAGTGTGATATACTGGGGACGTAATCGAGCCAGGCGCTGATGAGGGTGCCTGGCGGTGCAGTGGCTATGTCAGTCTTGGGATGCTGATGACCGGCATCCCGGCCAAGGTGACGAACGCCTTTTCTGGGACAGTTTCATGTCGCGGAGAGGGCGTTCTTGTGTTCCTGGCCCGACAGAAAGGAGGTGATTTCCGG
>CBDUWJ010000397.1:0-3088 GCA_965370895.1 uncultured Anaerolineae bacterium
AGGTGTGAGCTCGGGGCCCCTGGGGCAGTTTTTCACCACATACCAACTGGGCGAGGACACCTATGACGAGTCGTTCAGCATCGAGGCGCCCACCGGCGAATTCCTGGGTGAGTGTGGCATGGGCATCTCAGAGACCATCGGCGAGGGTGAGCCCGATAGGGTCAGCGCCTTTGAGGTATGGCTGTTCGACAAAAGCGATATTCGCACTGTCACCAAAGTGCTCATGAGCGAGTACGCTTTCCATGACGATGCCATACGGGCCAAGCTGGCGCCCAAAGGAGAGGCAGTCCTGGCCCAGCCTGGCTCGCCCATCATCCTGGAAACGAGTGGGCTACGGATCCAGGTAGACGTAGCTCAACTGGAGTACGGTGAGGCCGAACTGCCACCCAACAGCTTTTTCGCCAAGCTGGTAGTCGAGTTGGTGGCCATGGCCAAACCGGCGGATTCTGGCACTAGCGTGTACTAGAGAGTTGTCCTGAAACAACTCCCCAATCCGTCGAGGAGCAGCGGCGTCCGCCTGACCGGGTGGGCTAGAGGAGCAGTTGGTGGGGCTGGTGCGTCACTGAGGTGACTGACCAGCCCCATTTGTCGAATGACGAGCGTGCTGAAAGCCGTGCCAGCCTGACGAAGGAGGCTACCATGCGCTTTGGAACTGCGGTAGGCCAGATGGCCATGATCGGCGGTCACCTATACGACCGGGATGCTGGCATCCTGGTGGAGGAACGCGCTTCGCGTTTTGGCCGGGATAGCAGGCGGGGCAGTCTGTACGTCCTGGTGGAACTAGCAGGCCAGGCAGCCAGCCGCGATATCATCGCCGAGCGAATGGCGAGCGCCATGCGTGATGTTTACTATGGCCAGCGGCACAGCGTGACGGCTGGCCTGCAGCAGGCCATCCGCGAAGCCAACACTCTGCTCTTCGACGAGAATCAGCACTCAGTGCCTGGGGAGCAGATGACGGCCGGAGTGTCGTGCGCCGTGCTACGCGACAAAGATCTCTTCATTGCGCAGGCAGGACCGGCAGCTCTCTACGTGGCCCACCAGCAGAATGTCAGTCGATACCCGGAAGTCTCACCCTGGCTGGATGACATAGTGTGGGAGGAGGCCGATGCAGCGCCACTGGGCACTCAGCGCCAGGTGCGCGTGGACCTGTTCCACGCCCGGCTCACTACTGGGGACACGATCCTCTTGGTGGACAGTGATCTGGCGCGCCGTGCACCGCCCGAGGCATGGCGCGACATCTTGATCGCGACGCCTCTGGAGGCGGCGCTCCAAGGACTCCTGGCTATGAGCGCGGGCAGCGATCTGTCGAGTCTGATCGTGAGGCTGGGCAAAGAGGGAAGCGGCAATGTTACCGTACGGGCTACGGTGCCCGCGGGCGTGCAGGTGCCCGAACCGTTGCCCTCGGCTGCCTCCGGCCAAGTCGCCCGCGAGCAGGTTGCTTCGGAATATGCTGCCCGCGCCCAGGCAGCCTACGCCCAGGCAGCCCGCGAGCAGGCCGCGCAACAGCAGGTTGACCAGGGGACAGGACAAACCCCGGTGAGCAAGCGTGCGCGCACGGCCGGACTAGCGCTGGCTGCCTCTGGGGCTGCCTTCCTGACCTTCGTGAAGCGGATGGCGCCTAGCCCGCCCAAGCCACGAGAGACCCCTAGGAGACAAACTGTCACAGGGGAGTCGTCGGGGAAAAGGGGCAAAAGACGGCAGAGAGATGCATCGCCGGGACGGCCACGGAGCGCTGCGCTTCAGAAGTTGTTGCTTGGGATTGCCATCGTCATACCCCTCATCGTCGCAGGTGTCGTCGCTTTCACCGTAATCCAGCGAGGCCAGACCCGGCAGGATGAACTGGAGGGACTGTGGCTCAACGCTCAGGACCGCTGGACACAAGCTCAGGCGACCAGCGATCGGGCCACGATTCGTTCCCTTCTCACCGAGGCGGAAGAGTCCCTCGACCGATTGCTGGTGCGCCGGCCCGATCACGCCGATGCGCTAAACCTGCGGGGGAGGATCAAAGCGAGGCTGGAAGAGAGCAACCAGGTACGGCGTGTCCGTTGGGAAGGCGAATTGGTGACCTACCCAAAGGGCGCCAAGCTGAGTCGCGTCGTGGTCGAGGGTATCCACGTCTTTGTCATGGACCAGGACGACGACAGGGTTTACTACCATCGACTGGACGAGTTCCAGCAGGCACTGCTACCTGAAACTCGGGACACGGTGCTCGTCCACAAGGGCGATCGGGTGGGTGACGTCCTGGTGGGCGACTTGGTGGATATGGTTTGGATGCCGGTAGGCAGCGGGCGGCAGAAGGCGGGTCTGCTGATCCTCGATAGTGATGGTCATCTGCTTGAATACGACCCTGGTACCGGGGAGCTGACCTCTTTGCGGGTGGCAGCCTCCGAAACCTGGAAGTTCCCACAGTTCCTGGATAGCCACTCTGGCCGCCTCTATCTACTGGATCCCACGGCCAACCAGATCTGGCGCTACCAGCCCACTCTGGATGGTTATTCAGAACCGCCTGAGGAATGGCTGCAATCAGCGATCGATCTGGCCGGCGTCAGAGACATGGCCATTGGGGACAGCGTCTATCTGCTCTACGCCGACGGCGTCATACGCAAGCTGTCGACCGGCAAAGCAGATGCATTCGATGTCTCAGATTGGGATAGCCCACCCCGGGCTCCCACCGCGATCTTTACCCGCCCACCCAATGACGCGCAATGGGTCTATGTGGCCGACGCGGGTAACAATCGGATTGTACAATCCAGCAAGGCGGGCCAGTTCAGACGCCAGTTCCGGCTGGACGATGGCTCGGAAGCAGAAGCCAATGATGCTCTGGCAGGTGTGACCAGTCTCTTTGTGGACGAGATTGGAGGACGGGCCTATTTTCTGAGTGGGAAAAGTCTGTATATGCTCATTCTGCCCGAGTAGCTGAGGTGCAGGCCCACTCTCATGCCTGGGGCGCCAGGGCGATGGTCGGACGTTAGACGTCCACGTTATCCCCTCGAGCGTAGGTGAAGGATTGCACGGAAGTACCATTTGCGGTCGCTGGGCTGCCAAGAAACTGTCCTGTCATTCTGTCATCGGGCTCTACACCCCAACA
>CBDUWJ010000398.1:0-3084 GCA_965370895.1 uncultured Anaerolineae bacterium
TCCCAGGTAACGATCACGCCTCCCGAGCTGAAAAACAGCAGAAAGACCCCAAGGACTATCAGGATGACCCCGGGGCCCAAACCCAGCCCGCGCTTTATGCTCATGATGGTCTCGAGCCTTCAGAGTGCTAGGGCAATCCCACGGCTGCCTTGACCTCGCTCATCACCTCGCTGGCGATGGCAGTGGCCCGGTGAGCGCCGTTGGCCAGCACGTCCCACACGTAGTTGGGATCGGCTGCGAGTTGGGCGCGGCGCTCACGAAAGGGGGCGAAATGGTCGGCCAAGTTCTTGGCGAATCTTTTCTTGCAGTCCACACAGCCGATGGCCGCCGAACGGCAGTCTGCCTCAATCTGATCTACCTCGTCTGCCGAAAAGAAGCCATGGAGGGCGAATACATTGCATATCTCTGGGTGGCCAGGATCGTGGCGATAGCGCCGGGCGGGGTCGGTGACCATCGTCCGCACACGCTGCCAGATCTCTTCCGGTGTTGCGGCGATCTCGATGTGATTGTCCAATGACTTGCTCATCTTGGCCTTGCCATCGAGGCCCAGCACTTTGGTGAATTCGGTGTGCTTGGCCTGCGGCTCTACCAGCACGGCTCCAAAATAGCGGTTGAAACGGCGAACAACCTCGCGCGTGAACTCCAAATGGGGGGCCTGGTCAACACCCACTGGCACCGTGTCGGCCCTGTACAGGGCAATGTCGGCGGCCATGAGTACCGGATAGCCGACCAGCCCATAGTTGACGTTGTCGGGGTTCTCACGCACTTTTTCCTTGAAGGTGGGCAGCCGGGTGAGCCAGCCCAGCGGTGTCACCATCGAGAGGATGGTGGAGAGCTCGGTGACCTGTGGTACGTGGGACTGGACAAAGATGATCGTTTCCTCGGGTCGCATCCCGGCTGCGAGCCAGTCCAGGACCATCTCGTGGGTCCACTCTCGAAGTTTATCGGTGTCTTGCAGCGTCGTCAGGGCGTGGAGATCGACTACGCAATAGACACACTCGTAGTCATCCTGGAGAGCAACGTAGTTTCGAATAGCCCCAAGATAGTTGCCCAGGTGCTGCCGGCCGGTGGGCCGCGCCCCGCTGAAAACCCGTCCCCTTTTCTCCATGCTTGACCTGCTCCTTCCCTGACTGGACTCCAACTGCCCACTTTTCCGATGCGGTCAGCATTATACTCGAAAAGCCAACAGGCGGCAAGCGAGCTTGGAACGAGGGGTGAGAGATAGGGTTGCAGTAGTCCGCTATTTGTGGTATACTGTCGTCGCAAAGGAACACACGATTGGTTCATCGCATCCCTGGATGGTCCCCGGACCGGTTGCTTGACGTAGAGTTGCCACCGATTGCAGAAATCGGCAGCAGCACGGAGAACGGTCGTCTTGGAGGTTGAGGCCAAGTTTAGCGTTCCGAACGAGCAGGTGTCTCGACGCTTGTTGCAGACGCCCATCCTGGCTGGTTTCAGTCTGGGCAAAGCGACTGTGTCTGATCTGCACGACCTCTATCTGGACACGGCTGATTGGGCCTTCCGTGCCTCGGGCTATGCCTGTCGACTGCGACGCATTGACGATCGCTGCCTGGCCACCCTCAAAGGGTTGGGTAGCGTGACGGGTGCCATCCACCGCCGGGTCGAACACGAGGTAGAACTGGCGGAGCTGCTCCTGCCCCAGCGATTGAGCCCACGGGAATGGGCCCCGAGTTCCGCCCGCGACCTGGCGTTGCGTCTCTGTGGAAGCGAACCGCTTTTCACACTCTTTGAGATTGAGCAAACCCGCCACAGCCGTCCTCTAAGCGACGGGGACCGTGCAGTAGCCGAGTTCAACCTGGACGATGTCCACGTGTATCGGTGGGATGCATGCCAGAGCATCGCGACCTTCCTGGAGTTGGAAGCTGAGCTTCTGCCGGACGGCAGCGAGGAAGACCTGGAAAGGCTGGCGACTGAGCTTCAGGAGGTGTGGGGCCTGACACCCCAGAGCCGCTCCAAGTATGAGCGGGGACTGGCCCTCGTGCAGTTGCCGAGCGAATTGTATGTGGCTCCCGAGAACCGCCGGGAGTCTGAGGACCAACTCCGGAGCGACGCGGCCCTCGCCCTCGCTCAGCCAGGTGAAGAGGGTATGGAGCAAGGGAAGAACCCATTCCCCAGCGACATGGAAGAAGAGCCGAGCGCGGACCCAGCTCCCGTGATGGTCGAAGGGGTGCCGGCCGAGAGGCCGTCGCCTGCCCCGGTGGAGGTAGAGCCCGTTGCCGGAGCGCGACCGTTTCCCGATCGTGTGCAATTGCCCAGGAGGCCGGGCGTCGAACCCGGCGACCCCATGAGCGAAGCGGGACGCAAGATCTTCGGTTTCCACTTCCGGCGGATGCTCTACCATGAGCCGGGCACGCGCGAGGGGGAGGACATCAAGGCCCTACACGACATGCGGGTCGCCACCCGGCGGATGCGGGCTGCATTCCGCGTTTTTGGGAGTTTTTTCGATCCCAAGGTCGTGGCCCCCCACCTGAAAGGGCTGAAACGGACCGGTCGGGCGCTCGGCGCTGTGCGCGACCTGGATGTCTTTCGTCTGAAGATTCAGGTCTATCTGGATGCCTTGTCCGAATTGCAGCGAGGCAGCCTGGACGATCTGCTGGTCGTTTGGGACGAGCAGCGCGAGGCGGCCCGCCAGCGGATGAACGCCTATCTGGATAGTGAAAAGTACCGCCGCTTTGTGGAGCGCTTTGACGAGTTCGTGGAAACAGAGGGCATGGGCAGCCTGCCCATTTCCCCGGCTGGCGGTGAGCCACCGCCCTACCGCGTGTGCCACGTAGCGCCTATGGCCGTCTATGGGCGACTGGCCGCCGTGCGTGCCTACGACGAGTGGGTGACCATTCCCGATCCACCCCTGGCGCGGCTGCACCAGCTGCGCATCGCCTGCAAGGGGCTGCGCTACACCTTGGAGTTCTTTGGCGAAGTGCTGGGGCCGGAGGCCAGCAGCGTCATCGAGGAAGTGGTGACCCTGCAAGACCACCTGGGCGACCTACAGGACGCCGCCGTGGCTTGCGGCATCCTGCGCGATTTTCTCGTCTGGGGGACGTGGGGTCACGATGCGGTTGGCGT
>CBDUWJ010000399.1:0-3080 GCA_965370895.1 uncultured Anaerolineae bacterium
ATTATCACAAATAACGCACCAAGACTGGCCCGGGAGCTGGGCGCAAGTGCCGAGTACTAGCAGGCTGCGAGGCGTGCTTATCAGTCGCCGGCAGGCCAGGCTTCTCCTTCCGCTGGGGGTCGCCCTGGCCTTGTCGCTCACTGGCGATTCAACCCTCTACGCGGTGTTGGCCAACCAGACGGACGTGGTTGGCATCAGTCTGGCAGTGGTGGGCGTTCTGCTGGCGGCCAACCGCGTGATCCGCATCCCTGGAAACCTCCTGGCTGGTGCTCTCAACGACCGTGTGAGTCCACGGCGGCTCTTTCTGCTGGGGCTCGTTCTCGGGATGCTCTCCACCCTGAGCTATGGGCTGGTGCGTGGCTTCTGGCCCTTGCTGGGTGGGCGGCTGCTATGGGGTACCGCCTGGGCGCTCATCAACGTCACTGGCTACACCATGGTGCTGGACTGGAGCACCTCCGCCGACCGTGGGCGGATGATGGGCTTTTACCAGATGGCATTCATGGTGGGCCTGGCCATCAGCCCCGTATTGGGTGGAGTGCTGACCGATGCATTGGGTTTCCGAGCTGCCGTACTCCTCTGTGCTGCCATCTCGGGTGTAGGTCTGCTGGTCGCGCTCGTTGCCCTGCCCGAGACACGGCGCCCCGTGACCGGACCACGAGGCAGATTCTGGGGTAGCGCGCAGCGCCAGCGAGTGGCAGGATTGGCCGGCGCCTGGCGACAGATGGATCGGCGCATCCTGTCGGCTAGCTACATCTACCTGGTCACCTTTTTTGTCAACGGTGGGGTGTTGATGTCCACTATCGGCCTCTACCTGGGCCGGCGGTGGGGCACAACGATCTCGGTGAACGCGGTCGTGATCGGCGTGGCGACACTGGCCGGGCTAATGCTGGCCATGCGCGCTTTGTTGGGCATGCTGGCTGCGCCAGTGGCCGGTGTCCTGTCAGACCGTTTGGGCAATCGCTGGCCGGTGGTACGCGGGGGGATCCTTTTGGGCACGGCTGGTTTTGTGATTCTGGCGCTGCCAATCGGGGTGTGGGCGGTTCCCACCGGCGTGGCCATGATTGCCTTGAGCGCTGGTGCATTGATCACTGCCTTGGTTGCGCTGGTGGGCGACCTGACGGCAGGCGACCGCCAAGGCATAACCATGGGCGGGCTTGCCACGGCCGGCGATATCGGCAGCGCCACCGGCCCGCTGGTAGCCTATGCGTTGGCTGTCACGGTGGACCTGCGCTGGGTCTATCTGCTGTGCGCCGTGGTCCTGGCTTCCGGCTTGATCGCCACAATCGGGCAGGGGAGAGCAGAATGAGGGCCGGCGCAGGACCTTCGCTCGGAGCTAGCAGTCGCTAGTTGCAGCCCGGAGGTATTTCCAGGGGATAGACCACCTCCTCGGTGCTGCCGCTGATCCAGACCGGTGACACGAACTGTTGTCCGGCTTCTATTCTGAACTGGATGTGCCCCCGGCCGCCCCTGTCCAGGTAGAGCACAAACTCCTGGTTGCCGGGAGAGAGGTGTATCAGGAGCCGTCCAGGGGCGTCGCCCTGCTTTGCGGCTATCCTCCACTGGTCAGTGCCGCCTTGAACTTGCTCGACCTGCAGTTCCTCGCCGATGTGGTTCTCGATGACCAGGATGCCCTTGCCGGGTTGCGGCTTTGAATACCAGGCCGGGCACTTGGCTTGCGGTTTCTTTGTAGCGGTTGGCTTTCTGGTGGGCGCCTTGGTCGGGGTCGCAGCTTTCGTCGGAGCCGTGGTGGCGGTCGGGGCCGTGGTTACGGTCGCAGCCGTGGTTGCGGCCGCAGCCGTGGTTGCGGTCGCAGCCGTGGTCGCGACTTCCGCCACGGCGGTGGTCGGGGCGGGTGGCGGCGTAACGGTTTCAGGGCCAGCAGGCAGGGGCGAGGGCGTTTCTGCAGGTACTGAGGTGATGACCACGGTCACGACCTGCTCAGGCGTGACAACGTGCGTTACCACGATTGGCAAGTCTGCCACCTTTTGCTTTTCACCCGCGCCGCTCAGGGCCAGGTACGCCCCGCTTGCTGCCAGGACCAAGAGCAATATGCCGATAGCTCCGAGCAGGAGTGGCACCGGATTTCGTTTTCGCTGCCGCTCGCTGGGTGCAGGTGTCGTGCGGCGTGGAGGCGGTTGCAGCCCCACCGGAGGTACCGGTAGCGGCTGAGCCTTGCTGGCGGCGGGGCGGCGGCGCAAGGCGGCGGCAAACTCGCTGGCGCGCTGAAACCGATCCTGGGGGCGCTTGGCCAAGGACTTTTTGACGACCGATTCCAGCCAGGTGGGAACCGCGGCCTTGGTCTGACGAAGTGGTGGCAGCGGTGCATTCACCTGTTTGTACAACGTGGCCATGGGTGTCGACGCACTAAAGGGCGCCCAACCGGTGAGCATCTCGTACAAGACGATCCCAAGGGCATAAATGTCGGTGCGACCATCCACCTGCTCCCCCTGGGCTTGCTCAGGGGCCATGTACTCGGGTGTACCGATCTGGGTGCCGGTCCGCGTGAGACGGGTGCTGGCATCCAGCGCCCGGGCGATGCCAAAGTCGGTCAGCAGGGGGCGCCCCTCGCGTGTCAGCAGCACGTTGGCCGGTTTGACATCGCGATGGATCAGGCTCTGGCTGTGGGCATAATCCAGCGCGTCGGCGACCTGCGCGGCGATGGAAACGGCGGTTTCGGCGTCCAGGGGACCGCGACTAATCAGATCACTGAGCGATCCACCGTCCACATAGTCCATGCCGATGTAGTACGTGCCGTGGGCCGCACCGGTGTCAAAGATATGCAGGATGTTTGGGTGGCTGAGCTTGGCCACAGCCAGCGCCTCCCGGCGGAACCGGGCGATGAATTGCTCGTCCTGGGCCAATTCGCCTCGTAGGACCTTGATGGCCACGTAGCGGCCCAGCGACTCCTGAAAGCCCTTATAGACCACGCCCATCCCACCCTCACCGATCTTCTCGAGGACCTTGTAGGGGCCAAATGCCTTGCCGGTCAGTCCGTCCATATCCTATCCTCTCCACGTACCGACTTGATGGCTTCCGTCACATTGCCTTCCATTGCCGTTCCAAGAACTCTATGGCGACAT
>CBDUWJ010000400.1:0-3071 GCA_965370895.1 uncultured Anaerolineae bacterium
TCGTCGTCCAGGGGATTGACCTGTGTCGCCTGGCGAAAGGCCGCGATGGCCAGGTCCGGTTCATCCCGGTCCAGGAAAATGAGCCCCAGGTTGTAGTGGACGCTGGGGGCGGCGGGATCCAGCTCCAGGGCCTGTTCGAAAGCTGAGATGGCCTCCATCTGCTGCTCGGGTGTGGCCAGGATCGGGTTACCCAGATAGGCGGCGCCCAGGTTGATCCAGACCATCACGTTGCGGGGTTCAGCATCGCGGGCGTCTTCTAGCAAGGGTACAGCCTCCCTGTGACGGCCAGCGATGACGTAGGCGCCGCCCAGATTTGTGAGAATCGGCACGCTCTCGGCGTCGAGCTGATGAGCCTGCTCGAGATGAGGGATGGCCTCCTCCGGCTTGCGCTGCTGCAATAGCTGCCCCCCCCTGTTGAGGAGCTGACGTGCCTCTTCCTGTCGTTTCTCGTTTGCAGGTACTGACATGACAACCTGCCTTCTCATCTGCTGCCTTTCCACTGCCGGGCGAGCCGGGGAAGAATCGGCACAACCTGCTTCTTGCGCGACATCACGCCGGCCATCATCACAGAGTGGGGTGAGGCCAGGCGCTGACCCAGGGCCTCGGCAATCTGTTCCTCCATGCCGGCGATCAGAATCTCGGTTTGGCTGTGTACGATGTCCACGACCATGAAAAGCAAGGCCGCATAGCCCTTCTCGCCGCAGAGGGCCCTCATCTCCGCCAGGAGCCGGTCGCGGATCTCGTCGACGCGCCGTTTGTGGACCGTTTCCATATAGCCCACGGCAAAGGGGATGCCGTCGATGCGAAATTCTTTGAAATCGGTGGTAATGATCTGGCGCGGACTGCGACCTGATAGGTCCGAGGCCACGGCAAAGATCTCCTGGGCAAAGGCTTCCACGTCGACGCCCGCAGTGGCGCCCAGCTCGCACCCCACGCGCTCGTCGCGGGGCGTGCTGGTAGGCGAGCGAAAGAGCACGGTGTCAGTGATCAGCCCTCCTAGCAAGATGCCAGCGATGGGCGGCGGGATCGGGATGCCCGCTTCGTCAAAGAGGCCGGCGATGATGGTACTGGTCGAGCCGATGATTTCGTTGCGAAAAAAGATCGGTCCGGCGCTCTGGATGTCGGCGATGCGGTGGTGATCGACAATGCCCAGCAGTTCGGCTTCGTCCAGGCCATCGACGGTCTGGCTACGTTCGTTGTGGTCTACCAGGTAGACACCGTGGACCACGGGACTAATCAGGTCACTGCGGGACACGACGCCCACCACTCGGCGATGTGCATCCACGACCGGCACCGTGCGCTGGCGGACCAGCTTGTCCCGCAGGTCGTCAAGCGATTCGTTGCAGGTCGCGGTGAGCACGCCACGGCGCATCATGTGGGAGACGGGAATGCTTAGGTTGAGAAGGCGCACCGTGGCAAAGGTATGGTGAGGTGAGGAGATAAGGGTCACGTTCCTCTCACGGGCTAGGGCAATGATGTCGTGCGAGATGGGCAGGCCGCCGGTGATGACCAGGGCACACACCCCTTCTTCGATGACCATACGCTGGGTGGCTTCCCGGTCGCCCATGACCATCATGATGTCTGGCTCCACTCGTCTGCGGACCGTCTCCAGTTCCATGGCGGCAATCATGACTTTGTCACGTAGGCGGCGATTCCTGGCTTCAACTAACAGCCGCCCCCCGAGCGTTTCCACCACGTTGTGGACTTCCAGATGGATCTGGTCCATGAGGTCGCGGTCCAGGCCGCTCAGCAGGATATGGGCAAAATCCTCGACGGTGATGAGGCCAGCCAGTCGCCGGTCAGCGTCCACCAGCGGCATGGCGCGGATGCGATGCTCACGCAGTCGCCGGCCAACCGAGTAGGCCGATTCATCGGGGCTGCCCACGAGGGGGTCCGTGGTCATCACGTCGGCGGCACTGGGGCGGACACTCTCGATCATCACCGGCATCGGCAGGCCAAAGCGGTCCACGATGTAGCGGGTTTCGGGCCAGACCTCACCCTGGCGGGCTGGGATGATGTTGGCCACGCCTTGCAATCGCAATAGCTCGCCGTACGCGATGGCCGAGACAATAGAGTCCGTGTCTGGCTTCTTATGGCCGACTACAAAGATCTTCCGAGGCATAGTGAGGTTCTCAAGCCTATGACCAGTCGCCCAGGTCAGCTTCGTCTTCGGCTTCGTCGTTCTCCGCCCAGAGGGAAAAGAGCTCATCGTCGAGCAGATCATCGTCCATGTCGTCTATGACTGGGTACGGTACGACATCAAGATCGCCTTCGATGAGCGCCAGCTCGGCCAGGGCGTCACCCAGGGCGGATTGGCTGTCATCGTCGGCGTCGTCGTATGCCGCTATGAGGACCTGTTTTGCCTGCGAACCGCCGATCTGCCCCAGGGCGCAGATGACGGCATCACGGACCTGGTGGTCGGCGTCATCGATGAGTCGTGCCAGGACCGGCACCGTCTCGCGTAGCATCAGTTCCCCGCTGGCCAGGGCAGCCTCGTAGCGCATTGCAGCGGTGGGGCTTTCCAACTCGGTGAGCAGGATGTCTCTCCATCGCTTGTCGCAACTACGGCCCATTCCGGCAATGGCGCTGAGGCGCATCAACTCATCGTCGTCATGGTAGGCCATCTCCAGCGCGTCTAGCACTTCGGGCGTACAGGCGTAGGCCGCCGACTCGATGGCGCGGCGGCGTACCTCAATACTTTCCCCTGTCAGATGGATCGCGGTCATAAGTTCGATCATAATACGGACCTGCACGGGCGGTTCTAGCTGTTCCAGCTCCCCGGCCAGCACGAAGCGACCCAGCCCGGCGGCGGCAGCGGCCCGCACCCGGGCGGATGGATCGGTCCGCAGCATAGTGACCAGAGGACCGATGAGAGTAACTTGTTCATTTTCCCACAGCCCGTCTATGGCCACAGCGCGGACCTCGGCGTCAGGGTCGTCCAGGCAGCAGCAAAAGATCGCGTCAAAGTGGACCTGGAAACTGGCTTCGGCCAACTCCGCCAGGGCGTTTGACAGACGACGACGCTGGGCAGTGGGAAAGGTATCCCACGCGGCACAGAACTCGCCCAGAGA
>CBDUWJ010000401.1:0-3054 GCA_965370895.1 uncultured Anaerolineae bacterium
CGAGAGCCTCGTCGGACAGGTCATCGACATCTTCCGTCAGCTTGGACCAGTCTGCCGCCAAGTCATTGGGATCGGGTTCTTCCACATAGCGGCGCCAGAATTCGTCCATGATGATGGTGGCGTCGCATCGCACCCCCTGCTGGCTGAAGTACTCGCACGTGCGCTGGATGTCCCGCTCCAGGATGAAGCGGGCCCTGTCGTTGGTGTGTAGGTTCACTACCTGTGGAAAATCGATGAGGGTAATCTGCGCCGCCGAGTCCTCCGGTTCCCAGTAGAGGATGTTGTAGGCAGACAGGTCGCCATGGACCAGGTCGTGCTGCAGCATCAGGTCGACGTTGCGCAACACCTCCTGGAACAGCGTCTCAGCCTGGTCCGGCGCCAGGCGGACGGTATTCAGGGTGGGCGCGGCCAGACGCCCGTCGCCGTGGTAGCTCATGAGGATCGCATTCTCGCTGGCAGCGATGGGCCGGGGCACAGCGCCGCCAGCCTCGTACAAGCGCTCCATGGCCGTGAACTCGTACATCAGCCAGGATGTATGCGCTGCCTGTTGCCCAAAGACCGTCTTGTTCCGGATGGCACGCTCGATGTAGCCGGCATCCCTGCCCGCGGGCCGGCCTCTGGCGGTGAGGATCTCCCGGCCCTGGCGGTACATTCTGTCGTTGCGCAGGTTGCGGAACATCCGGGGCCGGTACACCTTGGCCGCCAGCAGCCCCAGGCCGGTAGCTGGATGGGCCTCGCAGCAGTAGACACTGGCTTCCTTGCCACCCTTGACCAGGGCCAACACGTCGGTGATAAGCCCTTCGTTGTAGAAGCGGTACAGGGAGGACAACAGCCAGCCTGCTTCGTATCGCGATGGCCGGTAAGTGGGACTGAAGCCCAGGTCCACGTCTGCCACCTCGTCGGTAAGTTCGGCGATGATCTGGTCGTGCGTCTTCTTAGGGACGTGCGTCGCCTTGGGTTTGCGCTTTCGCCGTGCCCAACGATCTGTCCACAACGGATCGAAAAGCCGTTCATAGGTTTCGTACTTTTCTATGGTTATGTCATTTTGCAGCACTGCGGGTCATCTCCTTTACAGTGTCTTGATCATGTGAATATCCTCAGGTTCCAACTCGTACAACGCTGGATGGGGCTTGACGGCAAGCCGGAAGCCCTGACTCTGGTAAAAGCCTACCGCAGACTCGGAAGGAGTGGCTGAGACGTACAGTTCTGTTGATCTGTCGTCTTTGGCCATCCGGATGATCTCTGCCGTGAGCCTCGTGGCAATGCCGGCGCGACGATAGTCCGCGCTCACGTGGAGCACCGCCAACTGGGCCATCGTTTCCGTCAGTTTGGGGCGGTATATGGCCATGCCCACTAGCAGGCGCCCATCCAGGGCTGCGAACATTGTCCCCCCCTGTTGCAGGTAGGTAGACCATGCCTCGATGTGCGCCTGGACGCTGTGCTCTGACCGGTCATCGTTGAACCAACGGGGGACCTGCCAGTCCACTTTTTCTGTCTCCAGCTTGCCACTCCGATAGAAGTAGGTCACTGTTACGTGCTCAGATCGGTCGATCTCTGCGAGCCTGACGATGTCCGAATTCCTCATTTGCTTGATTTCAAGTGCCATCAGTTTCATTCCTCCACGGATTGCGTGCTGAGGTCCTCGCCAGGACGCAACACCTTCTCGTAGGAGTCCATCTGGCGAAAGACGTGCATGCCGGCCTTTTCGTAGAGCCGGGTGGCGCCTGTCAGGCTGGCTCCGTCGACTCCCAGGCCCACTTTCCACCTGCCACGCCGGTGGCATGCGCCAAAGACTTGCTGCAGCAACGCCAGGGCGATGCCTTGCTGGCGCCACGGTCGCAGCACGCCCAACTCGTCGACCCAGGCGATGCTGGGGTCGCCCTCCCACTCGGGGCGGGCCATCAGTGCGCCAGCAATAGCCTCACCGTCTGCTCCCTCTGTCACGGCCAGAAAACTCATCGATGGGTCGAAGGCTGGATCGCCTTCAATCCAGTGTATCCACTCTTCAGAGCTCTCCCCCTGCACATAGCCCCAGTGATCCTTGAATGCCGCATCGAGCGTGCGATGGGTGGCCCTTTCGTCCTGACCCAGGATGAAAGGACGGCACCGCACACCTTCTGGCCACACCGGCGCTGGAGAGGGCTCCTCTGGCGTCATTTCGATGAGCATCCAGAAAAAGCGCCGCGATGGCGTGAAGCCATGGTGCTCAAAGAGCTCATGGGCCGCCTTGTTTTCGTGGACCGTGGATGTATGGAGGGAAACGCGGGCGTCTGGCGGCGCCTTGCTCAGGCTCTGCCGCGCCCGCCTTTCCGCCCACTCCAGCAGATAGCTGCCGATGCCCCGGCCGCGGTACTTGGGATGCACCCGGCCCCACTGATAGTGACGGACATGTGGGGGCCCATCCCACAACTCGGTGACGCCGATGGCGCTCCCGTCAGGCGCAAGCACCAACAACGTATCTGTTTCCATATTGAACTGGGGCAGGCCCCACTTCTGGAGCTTGTCATCCCGGTTCGTGCCCATCATGCCGGTGTCCGCTCTGGCGGCGGCATTGATCAGGTCGACGACAGGGTCAACGTCCGCCACCGTGACCGGCCGTGTTGTGAGCCCTTCTGGAATCTCGCACATCATCACACTTGCCTCTCTCAACATGGTTGTACGGGACGTTCACACGTACATAAGCTTGAGTTGGTTTAGCCGTTGTGGATTGCCCAGTACGTCGGTAGAGTCCACAAACTGGTCTACCGAGCCCAGGTTCTCTGGCAACGTTCGGACCAGCTCGCTGGTGATCTCTGCACGGATGGCGTCAGAGAACCGGCCGGCGTGGATCACCAGAAAGGGCCGCTCGTGGAACCCAGAGACGTTTGTTGGCAAGGGCGCAGTGATGCCCAGTTCGTTATGCATCCTGGCCGCATACTCGTAGGCTGTCGTCAGGTGCCTTTCCCGCTCCTGCCATGAGGTGGAGCCTAGCGCTTGCAGCAAGACGGGATGGAGATGACAGGCACAGTCGAGTTGCTGAAACGCAGTGCCAAACCACTTGATAAAGGGGGCGTA
>CBDUWJ010000402.1:0-3052 GCA_965370895.1 uncultured Anaerolineae bacterium
CCACGTAGGCGCGGGTGGTATCGTCCACGGCAAAGATCCCGGCTTTTGCCCCGGCCTCGATGGCCATGTTGGCCATAGTGAACCGCCCCGCCATAGAAAGCGCATCGATGATTGGACCGGTGAACTCGATGGCCTTGTAGCGCGCGCCGCTCACGCCGATCAGACCGATGGTGTATAGGATCAGGTCCTTGCCGCCGACCCAGGGACGCAGCTTGCCCGAACCGGACGGGTCCGTGTATGTGATGCGGATCGTGTCCGGCACGCGCATCCAGGCGCGCCCAGTGGCCATGGCCACAGCTATATCAGTGCTGCCCATGCCGGTGGCAAAGGCTCCCAGAGCGCCATAAGTGCAGGTGTGCGAGTCAGCGCCCACGACAAGGTCTCCAGGCAGCACCAGCCCCTGCTCCGGCAGTAGCACGTGCTCTATGCCCATGCGACCCACGTCAAAGTGATGGGGGAGCTCTTGTTCCCGCGCGAACTCGCGCATCATCAGACACTGCTCCGCCGACTTTATGTCTTTGTTGGGCGCAAAGTGGTCGGCGACCATCACCACCCGGTCGCGATCGAATACCCGGTCCACACCCAACTTCTCAAACTCGCGAATGGCGATGGGCGCGGTGATGTCGTTGCTGAGAACGACGTCCACGGTCACGTCGATAAACTGGCCAGCGCGCACCTCCTCCAGCCCGGCGTGCGCGGCCAGGATCTTTTCGGCAAACGTATGTGCCATTAGAGACCCCTCCGGTGTACGTTGCTGCTCTGAGCCATCGTGTCATCTGCTCTCACTCGGCCCCAAAAGGTTCGGTGCATACTCTGGTCAGGCATGGCTTTTCTCCGCCCGCTTTTCCGCTTCACGGCGGGTCGCGATGAGACGATTGAGGGCGAACATATAGGCCTTGGCACTGGCCACGATGATGTCCGTGTCGGAACCACGACCGCTGAACACCCGCCGATCGACACCGTTCTCCTTTACGGGTTCGTCCGCCTGGATGCGGATGGTCACCCGCCCCACGGCGTCGATACCCTCCGTCACGGCCTGGATAGAGAACTCGATCAGTTCGTTCGGTTCGCCTATGACGCGATTGATGGCCCGGCAGACGGCGTCCACGGGGCCGGCGCCGTGGTCGGCGTCGCAAGAGACCTGGCCGTCTGGCCCGCGGATGGACACGGTGGCTGTGGGAATGCTGTGGTCGCCGCAGGAGACCTGGACCTGCTCCAGGTGATATGCCTCGTCGAAGAAGATCTGTACCTCGTCGGCGATGATGGCCTCCAGGTCGCGGGTGTCCACGGTCTTTTTTTTGTCGGCAACCGTCAGGAAACGCTCATAGATCTTTTCGAACTGCTCCTGGTCCAGCGTGTAGCCCAATTCGACCAGGCGGTGGCGCAGGCCAGCCCGGCCCGACCTCGCCGAGAGCACGATCTCCGAGTCAGGCACCCCGACGTCGCGAGGGTCGATGATCTCGTAGGTAGTGCGCTCTTTCAGCACGCCGTCCTGGTGGATGCCAGAGGAGTGGGCAAAGGCATTGGAGCCGACGACGGCCTTGTTGGGCTGAACCAAGATGCCAGTCAACTGGCTGACCAGCCGGCTGACCGGGTAGATGCGGCGCGTGTTTATACCGGTCTCCAGGCCAAAGCGGTCGTGACGAGTCTTGAGGGCCATGGCCACCTCTTCCAACGAGCAGTTTCCCGCCCGTTCGCCGATGCCGTTGACGGTGACCTCCACCTGTCGCGCACCGTTACGCAGGGCGGTCAGCGTGTTGGCCGTAGCCATGCCCAGGTCATTGTGGCAGTGCACTGACAGCGTGGCCCGGTGGACGTTGGGCACGTTTTCGATGATGCCCCGGATGAGCGCGCCGAACTCTTCGGGCGTGGTGTAGCCGGTGGTATCGGGGATGTTGAGCACCGTGGCGCCAGCATCGATGACGGCCTCCAACACGCGGTAGAGGTACTCCCGATCGGCCCGGCCGGCATCTTCGGCGTAGTATTGCACGTCCTCCACAAGCTTTTTGGCGTATCGAACCGCCTCCACGCCCCGCTCCATTGCCTCCTCATGCGTGGTGCGCAGTTTGTAGCGGATGTGCACGTCAGAGACGCCCAGCCCGGTGTGGATGCGGGGGTGGGCGGCGTCGCGCAGCGCCTCGGCCGCAGCATCAATGTCCTTTGGGTTGGCGCGTGTCAGGCCGCAGACGATGCAGTTCCGGATCTCCTGCGAGATGCGCTGCACCGCCCGAAAGTCGCCCGGCGAGGAAATGGGGAACCCGGCTTCGATCACGTCAACCCCCAGCTCCTGCAGCGCATGGGCGATCTCTATCTTTTCGTTGATGGTGAGGGCCGCTCCCGGCGACTGTTCACCATCCCGCAGGGTTGTGTCAAAGACGACAACTTTGTTACTCATAACTCTGCTCCTCATCTATGCGTGGCCACACCAAGAAAAAAGACCTCCCGCCTGGGAGGCCTTGGCTCTAGCAATACGGACACTCGTTTACGTCAGGTCCCTCCCAACCGCGACTAGCTCCTTTAGGCCAAGGAGCTCGAGCAACAACAAGCCAAGGATGGCGATTGGGACAAGATACATGGTTTGGCTCATGACTTTACTCTCTCGCCTGGTCACGGCCCGTCGACCGGGCCAGGCCCTGCCTTTCTCTCTTGAGTTGCATTCTTATACCACAGTTCGGCGCATTTGTCAAATCGCCTTCGCTGGTGACAGCAATTGGGTGTAGTTCAACTTTCTGGGTGACCTACCATCCATCATCTGTCATCCTGAGCCGGAGCTGCTCCGGAGTGCAGCGGAGGAGTAGCGGAGGCGAAGGATCTCGCTCCTGACCAGCCGAGATGCTTCACTGCGCTGCGCGGCTGCGCTTGGTTCAGCATGACAAGCTTCTGGGTGGGCCATGCTGCAATATCTGTCTGACGGGTTGTGGTATCCAGAAACCTGAAACACACGCCAGCAATTCCAAGTCTGCCTCGCGGTGTCCTGAAAAGCGGCTGGAAGTTCTGCACAGGAGCACATGGAAGGGATGTACAGCGCTGGAGATCGGGAGAATGGGTCGGA
>CBDUWJ010000403.1:0-3039 GCA_965370895.1 uncultured Anaerolineae bacterium
GGCCGCTGAATGGAACGCAGTCGTGGTGCTCAAGGGGGCATTCTCCGTCATCGCCGCGCCCGATGGCCGGGTGATCGTCTTGCCCTTTGCCAATCCCGGCTTGGCTACTGCCGGCAGCGGCGACGTGTTGGCCGGGGCCATTGTCGGACTGCGAGCACAGGGGATGGACGCCTTCGAGGCGACCGTGACAGGGGCCTATCTGCACGGCTTGGCCGGTGAGCTGGCTCGCCGTGACCTGGGCGACATGGGGATGGTGGCTAGTGATCTGCCTCCTCGACTGCCGCTGGCTTTGCGGAATGTGCGGGTGGGAGGGTAACCGATGATCCGACGACTGCAAGACCTGGTGGACCTAGCTCAGGAGAATCCGCCGACGCCGGTGGCCGTCGCGGCGGCGGCTCATAAACTGGTGCTCCAGTCGGTGCAGCGGGCCGTCAGCTTGGGGCTCATCGTCCCGCTGTTGGTGGGCCGTGAGGAGGACATCCGGGATGAGGCAGCAGCCATCGGCTGGGAGCTGCACGACGAGCAGATCGTATCTACCGAGACCAATAGAGAGGCAGCGGCAGCGGCTGTGGAGCTGGTCCGTCAGGGCAGGGCCAAGGTGCTGATGAAGGGCTATCTCCACACCGACGAGATGCTCCATGCCGTGCTTCGGCGGGAAACGGGCTTGCGTACCGACCGGCTACTAAGCCATGTCTTTGTGCTGGAGGTGCCAACCTACCACAAGCTGCTGTTCATCACCGATGCTGCCATTAACATAACCCCGGAAATCAGTGAGAAAGCGGCCATCACTCAGAACGCGGTAGACCTGGCACTGAAGCTGGGGGTGGAGCGGCCCAAGGTGGCAGTCTTGTCGTCGGTAGAGACGATCAATCCCAACATCCCGTCGACGGTGCATGCTGCCTGTCTCAGTAAAATGGCTGAGCGGGGCCAGATTAAGGGCGCCATTGTGGACGGCCCGCTGGGGTTTGATAACGCCATATCGGCCGAAGCGGCGCGGGACAAGGGGATCACCAGCCCGGTGGCGGGGGACGTGGATGTCGTGGTGGTGCCTGACCTGGACGCAGGCAACATCCTCTCCAAGAACCTCGAGTACCTGGCCTCGGCGAAGATGGCTGGCATTGTGATGGGTGCCTCGGCGCCCGTGGTGCTCACCTCCCGCTCAGATCCGCCCCGGGCGCGGGTCTATTCACTTGCCCTGGCAAGCTTGCTGTGCTGATGGAGTTGTGCTAACGATGCCATGTTTGGAGCCCATCGGACTGATCCGTTCGCCGTTCACCCGCAAGGACCAGACTCCCATCCAGCCTTACCGTTCGGAGGCCAGGGGACAGGTGGAAGTGCTGCCCGAATACGAACTGGGCCTGCAGGATCTGGACGGGTTTTCCCATGTGATCCTCCTCTACCTCTTCCATCAATCTGACACCGGCTATGACTTGAGCGTCACACCTTTTCTGGTCAATGAACCGAAGGGACTGTTTGCCACGCGATATCCCCGCCGGCCCAATCCCATTGGCCTGTCGGTGGTGCGCCTGGTCCGGCGAGAGGGGTGCGTGCTCCATGTGGACGGCATAGACGTGCTGGATAGCACCCCGTTGCTGGACATCAAGCCCTATGTGCCGCCCTTTGACGCGTTTCCCGAGGCGACGCTGGGCTGGCTGGCGGGGCTGACCAATGGTCAGGAGACATCGCGGGGATAACACCGGAGCAGGACCGTGGGATGGGCCCCTTCACCGTCTACCTGATTCTGGAGTTCAGTGCGGCGCTGGTCGCCCCGGGACTGCTCCTCTCGCCGGAGCTTTCGCTGTATACCCTCGTGCTCCGGTGGGTGGGAGGGGATTGAGAGTCTGCCAGAGAGTTTAGGAGGAGAACAACGTGCAGAAACGGCGATTTGGACGGACAGGTCACATGAGCACCATTATCATCTTTGGCGCGTTCGCCGTGGGGCAGGTGTCTCAGGCGGAAGCGGACGCCGTTGTGGAACTGCTGTTGGCGCATGGCGTGAATCACATCGACGTAGCGCCTTCCTACCACGACGCCGAACTACGGCTGGGGCCATGGTTGGAGAAACACCGCGATCGCTTCTTTCTGGGCTGCAAGACCCAACTGCGCGGCCGGGATCAAGCGCGTGAGGAACTGCAGCGGTCGCTGGAGCGCCTGCGGGTGGGCTCTTTTGACCTCTACCAGCTCCACGCCGTCACGACGATGGAGGAGTTGGACCGCTGCTTTGCACCCGGTGGGTCGATGGAGGCGATTCTGGAGGCCCGCGACGAAGGACTGACTCGCTACGTTGGCATCACCTCTCACGGCCTGCATGCGCCAGCCGTGGAGATGGCCGCTCTGGAGCGGTTCGATTTCGACAGCCTGCTTTTCACCCTCAACTTCAAGATGTGGTCGGACGAACAGTATCGGCGGGATGTCACAACTTTGCTCCAGATGGCTGCTGAGCGGGACGTGGGGACCATGGTCATCAAGGCGCTGGCCCTTGGGCCGTGGGGAGACCAGGAGCCGCGGTACCACACCTGGTACGAGCCCTTTGACGACGCCCATGGCATTGAACGGGCACTGTGTTTTGCCCTCTCACAGCCGGTGACCGGTGCCATCAGTGCTGGCGATGCCCGGCTGCTGCCGATGATCCTGGACGCGGCGGAGCGCTTCCAACCGATGGGTGAGGCTGAGCAGCAGAAACTGCTTGCGGCTGCCGCCGACTACGAGCCGCTATTCACCTGAACAGCCCCCAGGTACGCTGGTCATCCTCCGACTCGACGTCCGCTTCCCTCGTATTGGCCCGGGCTGCCTGGCGTGCCGGTGCTACATCGGGTTCAGTCGGAGCCAGGCGCAGCTCGCGCCTCGTCGGTCACGGCCCCTGCTCTGGGGCATAGACGCAGATACCCCGCCTGACCTGGGGTGGCAAGGGGCTTGGGCCCAGTACTCCTTTTCGTCCTAGTGTGGTATAATGCCCGCCATCCATCGGGGTGAGGGGCGTCGCTCAGAAGGCGACGCTGCGTCGGGCTATGTCCACTGAAACCACACCTGACAGGCCTG
>CBDUWJ010000404.1:0-3027 GCA_965370895.1 uncultured Anaerolineae bacterium
GCCGCTTATGGCCTGGCCACCCTGGACGACCAGATCTACCTCTTTGGTGGGAAGAACGGGCAAGGGTACGTGGCCTCCGTCTATCGCTACGATCCCGGGACCGATCAGTGGCAGGAAATGAAGCCGATGAGCGTGCCGCGGGGTTTCCTGAGCGCGGCGAGCATCGGGGACCGCATCTACGTGGTAGGGGGATACGATGACGTGGCCGAGTTCAACACGTGTGACGCCTACGACCCGGTCACCGATACCTGGACCCCCTCGTCGCCGATGGCGTTGCCCAGGGGCGGGCTGGCCGTGGTCACGGTGCGCGAGCAGCTCTATGCCATCGGCGGTGGCATAACGGGTTATCTGGCCTTCAACGAGCGCTACGCCCCCGGGGTTGACGCCTGGAGCCCCATCGGGACGCCTGTGAAAGCATTGTGGCAGGGCCTGGGGGTGGCGTTTGTCAGTCCTGATATCTATGCCATCGGTGGCTGGAACGAGGGCAACCTGAGCGTCAATGAGGCGTACCGGGCATTGTTCCAGAGCCTGCTGCCCCTTGCGCCGTAGCTTTCGGAGATCGGAAGTTGGAGGTTGGAGGTTGGATGCCTGTCTTCCACGTTCCAACGTCCAATGCCCAACGTCTAGCCCTCAGCCTCTAGCCGTTCGCCGTACCACTGCTTGTAGTAGTCCAGATACTCGCCGCTCTTGATCTTGCGCCACCACCATTCGTTGTCCACGTACCAGCGCACCGTCTTTTCGATGGATTGCTCAAAGGTATGGCGGCTTGTCCAGCCCAGGGCGCGGATCTTGTCCACGTTGAGGGAGTAGCGCCGGTCGTGCCCCGGCCGGTCGGTCACGTGGCGGATCAGGCCATGCGGCTTGCCCAGCAGATCGAGGATGGCGTGGGCCATGACCATGTTCTCCGTCTCGACGCCGGTGCCCACGTTGTATACCTCGCCCGGCTGGCCCTGGTGTAGCACCACATCAATGCCTTCGCAGTGGTCCAGCACATACTGGTAATCGCGCATCTGCCGGCCGTCACCGTAGACGGGCAACGGCTGGTCGTCTATGGCGTTGGTGACGAACAGCGGCACCACTTTTTCCGGGTATTGGTACGGGCCGATGTTGTTGGCCCCCCGGGTGAGCGTCACCGGCACACCAAAGCTATTGTAGTAGGCCAGGCAGATCAGATCGCCGCCGGCCTTGCTGGCCGAGTAGGGGCTGCGGGCGTGCAAGGGATCGGACTCTAGCGAGGAATGCCCGGTCGGGATGTCGCCATACACCTCGTCGGTGCTGACCTGGTGATAGCGCTCAATGCCATACTTCTTGGCTGCCTCCAGCAGCACATAGGTGCCATAGACGTCAGTCTTGATAAAGGCGTCGGGCTCCATCAGGGAACGATCGACGTGGGTTTCGGCCGCAAAGTTGACGATTGTGTCGATATCCTGCCCCTGCATGGCCGCATCCACGGTCTGCGCGTCAGCAATATCCCCTTGGATAAAGGTGTAGCGGCCGGCAAAGCCCTCCGCTACGCCCTTGAGATTATCCAGGTTGCCGGCGTAGGTCAGCTTGTCGAACACGACCGCGCGGTACTCGGGATACCTTTCCAGGACATAGTGCACGAAATTGGAGCCAATGAAGCCGGCTCCGCCGGTGATGAGTAGGTTCTTCACTGTAGATGATTCTCCCCGATATCACTAGTACGGCTCGGCGCAAATCCATTCGGGATTGCGCACACCTGAATCTGCTCTGAGCGGGTCCGTGACCCGTGTTGTTAGCCGCTAGAAGAGGCAGAAACCGCCAGGTCACGGACCTGGCTAGAGCACCAGAAACTGATAGCGCATTTCCGCCGTCGTGTACTGGATTTCCCGCCAGCGACGGACGCGGACGAGTACAATGTACTCCCTTTGACAATCTGTGCAGATGGTGCCCTCGGCTCACACTGTCTGTCACGATCTGGCGAACTGCCTGACTTTCCGCACCACCTTATCCGGCCGAGCGTAGCGCTCCCACAGGTAGCCTGCCTGGCGCCGGGCGGCGTTGACCGGCTTGCGCCGCTGGCTCTCCTGCAGAGCCCACTGGAGGAATTCGGGGTCCTGCCCTTTGATCTTGATGTCCCACGGATTGCGTCGATATTGATCGTGGCTGGTGATCAGGCTCAGGTCATGTTCGATGCAATAGTCGTACAGATCGCTGCCAGGGTGCGGCGTGTAGAAGGCCGGGCTATACCAGTCAGGATCGATCTCCTTGAGCATGGAAACCGTGTCCATGACCTCTTCACGCGTCTCCGTGGGCAGGCCCAGCATGTAGTTGGCCCAGATCTTGACCCCATATTTCCTGCAGATGCGGGCCGCCTCCAGGTTCTTCTCCCGCGTGCTGCCCTTGCGCAGGAACTTGAGCACCCGGTCGTTGCCGCTCTCAAAGCCGATGAAATAGCCCCCAAGTCCCACCTCGGCCATGCGCTGTACCATGTCCTCGTGCCGGACGATGATGTCAGCCCGGCTCTGGCAGAAGAACGGTTGGGTAAAGCCCTCAGTCTCGTATAGCTCGCAGAAAGCCAGGACCCACTCGCGATCCTCGGTCAGGCAGTCGTCGTGGAACATAAAGCTGGCGAAGCGATATCGGTCGCGCAGCAGCTTGAGTTCAGCGATGATGTTTCCTGGGCTGCGTTTGCGCACTTGTCGACCAAAAAGCATCCGCTCAGCCGGCTGGCAGAAGTTGCAGTTGTACTTGCATCCCCTACCGGCGATGATGGTCAGGAAGGGGGCCGGGAGATCGGGCACAAAGGGCACCTCCGGCGAGTCGAGAGTGTAGCCGTACCGGCGCCACTCGTCCAGAAAGAGTTCCCGGTCGGGAAAGGGCAGGGCATCCAGGTCGGGCATCTCACCCTCCAGGACCCGGTTCTCCGGCCGGCGCCCGTCCCGGAGCTCCCCCAACAGCCGTGGAAAAGCGATCTCCCCCTCCCGCGTGATGACATGGTCAAAGTCGGAGATCTCGGCTACCTCCTCCACCATGATCGTGGGATGCGGGCCGCCAACCACGGTG
>CBDUWJ010000405.1:0-3008 GCA_965370895.1 uncultured Anaerolineae bacterium
CGGGGCAGGCGATATTCGGGGATGCCGACGGCCATCATGCCGCCCGCCACGGGCAGCGCCTCAAAGACAGTGACCGGGTAGCCCTTCTGGGCCAGTCGCAGCGCTGCCGTCAGGCCCGCCGGCCCGGCGCCGATGACGGCCACCTTATCCGCTTTGGGCTCCTCCAGTTGCGGCGGCGTCCAGGGCTGTTCAAGCTCGTGGTCGGCCATGAAGCGCTTAATCTGGCGGATGGCAACAGGCTGGTCCAGTTCGACGCGGCGACACTTGGTCTCACAGAAAGCCGGACAGACGCGGCCACAGGCCAGGGCGAAGGGATTGCGCCGCCTGTGGACTTGCAACGCCTCGGCATAGTAGCCCTGGGCGACGAGTGAGACGTAACTGGGCACGTCCACCTCGGCAGGGCAGGCGTTGACGCATTTGGCCCGCACCAACGCGGTGCACTCGCCGGCAGGACAGCGACGCTCCCGGATGTGGGCCTCATACTCGTCACGGAAGTAGCGGATAGTGGTCAACACCGGGTTGGGCGCTGTCTGTCCCAGGCCACACAACGACGATGCTTTGACCTCCTGCGCCAATTCCTCCAGATACTCGATGTCACCCGGCTGGCCCTGGCCAGCGCAAATGCGCTCCAGCGTGGACAGCATGGCCTTGGTCCCTACGCGGCAGGGCACGCACTTGCCGCATGACTCCTCCTGCGTAAAACTCATAAAGTAGCGGGCCAGGTCCACCATGCAGGTGTCCTCGTCGCAAACCACCAGACCGCCGGAGCCCATGATGGCCCCCAGGCTGGCCAGCGACTGGTAGTCAAGGGGCACATCCAGGTGTTCGACCGGGATGCAGCCGCCCGACGGTCCGCCAAGCTGCGCTGCTTTGAAGGCTTTCCCAGCGGGGATGCCGCCGCCAATCTCGTAGATCAGTTCCCGCAGGCTGATGCCCATGGGCACTTCGACCAGACCGGTGTTGTTAATCTTGCCCACCATGGAAAAGACCTTGGTACCTTTGCTGTCTTTGGTACCGATGCTGGCGTACCAGTCAGCTCCCCTCTCCATGATGAGCGGTACGTTGGCCCAACTCTTGACGTTGTTGATGTTGGTGGGCTGGCCCCACAACCCGCTCTGAGCGGGAAAGGGCGGACGCGGACGCGGCTCGCCGATTTGTCCCTCGATAGAGGCCATCAGCGCCGTCTCTTCGCCGCAGACAAAGGCCCCGGCTCCTATCTGGACTTCGATGTCAAAGTCAAAGTCTGATCCCAGGATGTTTTCGCCCAGCAGGCCGTGCTCGCCCATCTGCGCCAGGGCAATCTCCAGGTGTTTGATCGCCAGTGGATACTCGGCCCGGATGTAGATGAAGCCGTGCGCTGCGCCGATAGCATAGGCGCCGATAATCATTCCCTCCAGCACCCGGTGGGGGTTACCTTCCACGATGCTGCGATCCATATAAGCGCCCGGATCTCCCTCGTCGGCATTGCAGATAATGTACTTGACGTCGCCAGGAGCGGCACGGCAGAATTTCCACTTGAGCCCGGTGGGAAATCCAGCCCCACCTCGCCCCCGCAACCCAGCTTTGCTGATTGTTTCGATCACTTCCTCAGGCGGCATCCCGTCCAGTACCTTCGCCAGCGCCCCATAACCACCAATCGCGAGATAATCCTCGATGCTGGTAGGATCGATTAGGCCGTTGAGATTCAACAGATGGCGGGTCTGCCTGGCGTAAAAGGGAACTTGATGCTCGTGTACGATCTTTTCGTCCGTGATGGGATCTGTGTATAGCAAGCGTTCAATGATCTCATCCCGTTCCACAGTCTTGTGGATGATGTCGGGCACGTCCTCCAGTTTGACTGACTCGTAAAAGATGCCCTGCGGTTGAATGACTATCACCGGCCCTTGCTCACAGAAGCCGTGACAGCCGGTCATCCGAACATCTGCTTCAATGCCTTTCCTGGCAATCTCGGCTCGCAGGGCGTCAATCACTTTCTCGCTGCCGTAGACACGACAACCGGTGCCCCCGCAGACAGTGATGCAGGTACGACTGGGGTCACGGCAGGCGACGATGGCTTCCCGTCTGGCTTCCAGGTCCGATGGGGTGTTGAGCCGTTTGCCTGACGCATCTGTCATCGCCTATGCCTCCACCCTGTCTGCCTGCTCGATTCGTGCCAGCAACTCGTCCACCTTCTTGACGTGCACCTGGCCCGAGTACTCCCCGTCAACAACGACAATCGGGCCGAGGGCACACGCACCCAGGCAATGGACCGTGTCCAGCGAGTAGTTCCAGTCAGGCGTGGTCTCACCAGGCTTGATGCCCAGAGTCTCCTCCAGCCGGGTGAGCACACGCTGGGCGCCACGCACGTGACAGGCCGTGCCTACGCATACACATATCTGGTGTCGCCCGCGCCGCTCCAGGCTGAAGCCATTGTAGAACGTGGCGACACTATAGATCTGGCTCAGAGGCACCCCAAGCCCCTCGCTGACCAGGATCATTGCATCGCGGGGCAAGTAGCGATATTGAGCCTGGATCTCTTCCAGCATGGATATGAGAGAGCCATTTGCTCCATTTGAACCATTCTTTCCATTTGCTCCGTTCCGCTCTATTGTCTCGACCAATTTCTTCGGTTCGAACTCCATCACGTTGCTCTCCTCCTGGGATACACTGCTCCCCCACACTTGAAGCTATGGACGCTTACGGAAAGATGCCGCGTTCCTTGTACACCCTCCCCAGGCGGGAGAAAGCAATGATGTAGGCCGCCGTGCGCCAATCGGTATCGTAGGCTTGGGCTGCATCGCGCACCCGTTCGTAGGCGCAGACCATCTTTTTATGCAGCTTGGCATCTACCTCTTCGAGATCCCAAAACTCGCTTCGCTTGTTCTGAAGCCACTCAAAGTAGCTGACCGCTACCCCGCCCGCGTTGCAGAGAATATCGGGCAGTACATCAATGCCCTTCTCCTGCAGGATCGCGTCGCCATCAGGGTCAGTCGGGCCGTTGGCTCCCTCGGCAACGAGCTTGACGTTCA
>CBDUWJ010000406.1:0-3006 GCA_965370895.1 uncultured Anaerolineae bacterium
TGATCTCAAAGCCCTTCATGGTGGCCACCGCGCCACTGGTAGGGTAAACGAGGACAACCGGGGCCAGCAACGCACCAGCCACGGCCGCGAGCGCGATACCAATACCAAAGGCCATCTGGTCGATCCGCAGGATATCAAGCCCGGCCGTCTGCACGCCGACGCGGTTCTGAGCGCCCGCTCTGAAAGCCAATCCAATCCATGTGTACCGCAGCAGCACAAAGAAAAGCCCGATGACGATGATCGCTCCGACGAAAGCAACGACCCGGTCACCGCTCATGGGAAGGCCCAAGACGTTCACCCTCGCCAGGTATTTTCCGGGGGTGCGCGTGTCCGGCCCACTCAGGTAGACCATCAGGTTGCGCAGGAACAACGCCAGGGCGATGGTCACAACCGTTCCATACTCATCCTTGCGTTCCATTCCTGTCGTAAACATGGGGCGGATCAGGAGTAGCTGGACGATCATCCCGACGACGAACATGATGGCCACTACTGCAACAATGCCAAGCCACCAGAGTTGAGTGCCCAGAAAGAAAGACATCAATATCCACATAAGATAGCCGCCCAGCATATAGAATTCACCCATAGACCAGTTGATCATCTTCATAATGCTGTAGATGAAGGTGATTCCCATGGCCATGAGAGCGTACAGGGTGCCGATCATGACGCCAGCGATCAGGAAGCTCAACAACAACCGGGGAGTTACGTCCATAGGGATCTCACCTCCTGGTTTCCGTTTGACAAAAGGGACGAAGCAGGTTTCCGGAGCCAGGCCCGTCGCCAGACGCTACATCCGTCCCAAGACCCGGTCCATCTTGGCCTTGTTCTGCGCGCTCATCTCCACCAGGGGAAGTCGCAGGGAGCCTGCCGCCAAGCCCTTGCGGTCCATGGCATATTTGATCGGGCCAGGGTTGCTCTCGATGAAAGCAGCTTTGAAGAATGGGAGCAACTCGAAGTGAATTCTCCGAGCGGCTTCCACGTGGCCATCCAACGCGCGATGGGTCATAGCGACGACTCTGTCGGGGAAAAGGTTGCTGACTACAGAGATCACACCTTGCCCACCCAAACAGATCAGAGGGAAGGTCATGCCATCGTCACCAGAATAGACCGCCAGTTCGGGAATCCGGGCCAGTACATCCATCATCTGGTCGATGTCTCCTGAAGCCTCTTTTACCGCAATGACGTTCTCAAGTCCGGCGATGCTTTGCAGAGTGCTGGTTTCGATGTTTGTGCCTGTGCGCCCTTTGATATTATAGACGACAATGGGGACATTCACGGCGTCATTTACGGCGGCGAAATGGGCAACGATGCCTGCCTGAGTCGGTTTGTTGTAGTAAGGTGTGACGACCAGGATGGCATCCACTCCCCAGCTCTCCGCTTGCCTGGCATTCTCGATGGTTTTTTGAGTTGAGTTGGTGCCAACCCCCTGCATCACACGTACCGACTTGTCAGAATCTCTGACTTCTTTGATCACCGTCTTGACAATGTTCTCTTTTTCGCTCTCAGTTAGTGTGGGGGTCTCTCCGGTGGTGCCTAGTGGCAGCAGACCCTGCACACCGTTTTCGATCTGAAAACGCACATTCAGGCGCAAGCCTTCGTAATCTACACGACGATCTGATAAAAATGGGGTGATGAGGGCGGTCGTTACCCCGCGAAACAGATTATTCTTCACTTTGGTTGTCTCCTAAACAAGCTTGCTCTTGAGTGTACCCCTGAGCCTGCCCTGTGCAACCGGCAGGCTCAGGGGGTGGATGATCGAACTAGGCCCAAATCAGGGAGTGAATTCGAAAGTGTAGATCAACTCTGCCTCCATCTGGGTCTGGTTGGCTGCAGTGTACTGAGTGATCAACACCGGGGGCGTCGACTGGTGCCAGAATGCACCTTCCCCCTGCGGGAACTCGACCGTCCCGGCCCAGAACTCGAATTCGCCGGACTCCAGCTCGGCGACGATAGCATCATAGTCCGTGGTACCGGCGCGTTTGGCAGCTTCCGCCAGGAGCACCGCGTCGGCGAAGCCGTTCAGCGAGGAGTACGTGGGTGGTTCCCCGAAACGCTCCAGATAGGTGTCGTAGAACCATTGGCCGCGCTCGGTGAGGGCCATGTCCTTGTGGTAGGAGGTCAGGATGTAGATGCCAACGCCAGTCTCGGGGTGCAGATCCCAGAACTCATCACTGCGGTAGGGCCAGTCGGAAGTAGCCAGCATGGGAACTTCTGGGTAAAGCCCGATCTCGTAGGCCTGGTCAATGATGAGGTGCTCCGGGGTGCCGGTGCCGGCGTTGAGGATCAGGTCGGGGCCCCAGGCCTGGATCTGGAGCAGCTCGGGCGTCAGGTCCACGGCTGCTTTGTCATAGATTGTGGACTTGACTTCGATGCCCTGTTTTTGTGCCTCTGCTTCAACGGCCGCGGACAGTCCAACGCCAAAGTCCGTGTTATCAGCGATGTAAGCGACACGATTGAAGCCCTTGTTCTTGGCAAAGTCCACCAGGGCGATAGCCCGGACGGGGTCAATCAAGTGGACGCGGAATATCTGAGGGTAACCCGACTCGGTGATGGCAGCGTTGGAAGCCTGGGTGGCGATGATGGGCGCACCGAGCTCCTTGGCCAGTTCGATCTCAGCCAGGACAACTGAGCTGTGGTAGCCGCCCGTTACGCCGATGACGCCTTTCTCCTGCACCAAGCGGCGGTAGCCTGAGGCGCCGACCTCCGGGGTGCCTTTATCGTCCTCGACGACGACCTCGACCGGGCGTCCGTCCACAGAGCCACCCATAACGGTGTTGACGTACTCGGCGCCCAACTCGATGCCTCGCAGGATCAACTGCCCAGCCTGTGGGGCGCCGGGCTCTGACAAAGGTAACAGAGCACCCAAGAAAACCGGTTCTCCAGCAGCCTCCGCCTTGGGTGTCTCCTCGGCCGTGGGGCTATAGTTGTAAGTGTAGACCAGCTCAGCATCCTGTTGGGTCTGGTTGGCTGCAGTGTACTGAGTGATCAACACCGGGGGCGTCGACTGGT
>CBDUWJ010000407.1:0-3003 GCA_965370895.1 uncultured Anaerolineae bacterium
GCCCCACCAACCATGATCCTCACCGAGTCCCGCACCCCCGCTTCCTCCAGGGCCTCGATGGTCGTCTTCATCTGCACCATCGTCGTCGTCAGCAGGGCGCTCATCCCCACGAATTGCGGCTGGTGCTCCCGCACAGCATCCACAAAAGCCTCCGGCGCCACGTCAGTCCCCAGGTCTATCGTCTCAAAGCCGGCGCCCTCGAGCATCATCTTGACCAGGTTCTTGCCAATGTCGTGCAGGTCACCCTTCACCGTGCCGACGACGTACTTGCCCGCGCTGGGCACATCGCCCTCGGCCAACAGCGGACGCAGGATGCCCATGCCGGCGTGCATCGCCCGGGCGGCGATGAGCACCTCCGGCACAAACAGGTCGCCGGCTTTGAAATCGCGGCCTACCTCATCCATGCCGGCGATGAGTCCCCCCTGCAGGATCTCACCGGGCGCGATGCCTTGGTCCAGCGCCTGCTGTACCAGCTCAGCAACCTCTTTATCCTCCCCAGCGTACAGGTCCGAAGCGATTCTTTGCAGGATATCCGTCATTCTCTCCCCCTCGTTCTATCGAATTTTGTACCTCAAAGCACACTCAGCCGGCCCAGCTCGCGGGACAGACAAGGGACGAGCTCGTCGTTCCACGGGACCATCCGTCAGGATTGACCACCTGCCCTGAATTCAGCACAAGCAAGTTTACTGACTCCTTGCGCGCCTCTGTCAATTGGCGAAACAACAAAACGCGCTACCTCCCGGACATCCATGCAGCCGACCGCTTGCGCGGCCAAGCCAATGCGGACCGAGGTCCGGGCCGATGTCCAATCGATAGCGCCTGGTTCCTGGTATTGCAGGACAGCACGGAGGCGGCCGCATGGTCTGCGGGTGCATCCGACCCCTTGCTGAAGAGCACTCGTTGGCGGAGAGTGCGTTCCTTGTGCCATCCATGTTCCCGGCCTGGCTCACCGACACCTCGCTCAGGTCTTTCTAGACTGAACGATCTCAGGACGGTGATGGCCCATCCCACAGACTGCACGCGGCCAGCGCCCATGGAGCTGTGGTGCCCTTCTGACTCATCACCTTGCCGGTGGAACACCTTCAAGTGTCGATTTCCGTCTCTTGTGACGCAGATATGTTGCAGATGACGGAACGATTATATCCGCTTTTCCAGCCGGTGTCAAGTAGTTGACGCGAACCCACCGCTGGAGATTACCGAAGTTGCGTATTCCCAGGCTTCAGGTTAGAATGAAGTATCAGAGCCGTTCATTTCCAAGGAGCCAAGGTCATGACTGCACAGGACGCCTACGACATCACTATCATTGGGGGTGGCCCATCCGGGCTGTTCGCCACTTTCTACGCAGGGCTGCGGGACGTCAAGACAAAGATCATCGACAGCCTGCCCCAATTGGGTGGCCAGTTGGCGGCCCTCTATCCTGATAAGTACATCTATGACATCCCCGGCTTTCCTAGGGTCCTGGCCCGGGAGCTTGTGGAGCGCCAGGTCGAACAGGCCATGCAGTTCTCCCCCACCGTTTGCCTGAATGAGAAAGTGATCGGGTTACGGCCCCGCCAGGATGGCTTCATCGAACTGAGCACCGAGCCGGGCAATACACACTTGACTCGCACAGTCATCATTGCCGCCGGTGTAGGTGCCTTTGTCCCCCGCAGCCTGGACATCCCTGACATCAAAAAGATGGAAGGCAAAGGCATCTACTACTTTGTGCAGGACCTGGAGACCTTTCGGGATCAACGCGTGCTGGTGGTAGGCGGCGGCGACACTGCTCTGGACTGGGCACAAAGCCTGCTGGGGGTCGCCAGCAAAGTCACCCTGATCCACCGCCGGGGCACCTTCCGCGCACACGAGCAGTCCGTCAAAGACATCCTGCTGTCGTCCGCCCACGTACTCCCGTATTACGAAATGCAGGCTCTTTTCGGTGATGAACACGTCGAGGCGGTCACCGTATTTGACAATCGGACCGGCGAAGAAACCACCCTGGATGTTGACGCCGTTGTCATGGGCCTGGGCTTTCTGGCCAACCTGGGTCCTATCAAGGAGTGGGGGCTGGAGATCATCAAGAATTCCGTGTTGGTTGACGCAACCTTTCGGACCAACCTGCCTGGCGTGTATGCCGTGGGCGACATCGCGACCTACGAGGGCAAACTCAAACTGATCGCCACAGCCACGGCGGAGGCGGCAGTCGCCGTGAACAATGCCAAGAAGTTCGTGGACCCGGCTGCCAAGGTTAGCCCCGGTCACAGCAGCGATAAGGACAAGAGGTGACGTAGCACAAACAGAGGGCCGCCAAAGCTGCTCGAGCCGGAGCTTCGCGCAACGTATGGTTGCCACGCGAACGAGTTCGGCTGGGTGTGCGTTCAAGTTCGCGTGAAGGCGCGAGCAAGTATGCGTGAGGTAATCTGGGAGTTAACACCTGATGACATTACGTGAAGAGACAGAATGGCTACGCTATCCTGAAGCGGAACTCTATCTGGCCAAGCTCCTCGACGAGTGTGTCACTGCCTTGCCACCGATGCGGTCACTGGCCGTGGATCTTCTGGCGCGCACCGGCAGCAGGCTTGTGGACTGGCTGGATCACCTGGTTCTGGCTGATGGCGACACCCCTCGGGGCCAGTTGGCTGACCTGGGATTCGAACCAGAAGTGGTGCCGGCCGAACCGGGCGATACAGTGTACTATCACCCGGGAGCCATTTTGCCGCGCATCGTCTTGCGCTCTGCGCACCGGCGCACACAAAACGGCGCAAGGCCAGGCGAGGTGGTAGCGGCGGCCATCCAGGTGGAGGACGTCGGCTCCTTTTTGATGACCCACCACATGACCGCACCCATCGAAGGATCGCTGCTGAGCCCCTACCGTAGGGCCAAGGTGTGGCAGAAAAACGGACGCGGGTTCCTGATAGTAGAGCGGCGGGGGCACCCGGGCTTTCTTCCCACAGAGAAGCCGCCCGACTATCCCCAGCGCTATCTGCGCGCCTTTGAGCGGTGGGCTACGCGCCCGCGCCTGTT
>CBDUWJ010000408.1:0-2992 GCA_965370895.1 uncultured Anaerolineae bacterium
CACACGGGGGCCAGGTGCGCAACCACCTGGCCCCCATCCACTTGGCCCTGTTTTGCCATTGCCCTCATCTCTCACATCTTCGCTCTATCTACGTTTTCCCCTTTCGCACGCGCACCAGCAGCACCGGCACCATGGCCCCGCGCACCACGCGATCGGCCACGCTGCCCATGAACCAGCGGCTTAGGCCAGACTGTCCGCGCGTCGACATCACGATCAGATCCACCTGGTTGCTCTCGGCGTATTCTGCAATCGCTACGTGAGGACGCCCCTCGACCGTGGCTGTCTGAACCGAAACACCCTGTTGCTGGACATCGGCCGCGATGCGTCCAAGGTACTCGCGAGACCAAACCTCCGTCTGTTCCCGGATCCGCTCAAGGTCTGCCACCGACAACCCTCTGGCCTGGGCGAATGGCTCTACGACTCTCAGCAGGATCAACTCCGCTTCAGCGTACCTGGCCTGGGCGATAGCATGGGGCAGTGCCTGTTCGGCCAGGGGCGAACCGTCAAGGGGCAGCAAAACGCGCTTGTACATCCCACTAACCTCCCTCCGTCCTGCGCAATCCATAAACCTGGCTAACCGGTACGACAAACATGAATCCCGTGTCTGGCCGGTCCAGTTCGCCGACAATTGCCCGAGTACCCTGGACAATAGCCTCCACTTGAGCCTCGTCTTTGACAACGGAGAACAAGGTGCAGTGACGACTCCCTTCACGTCGGAACAGGGCACTCAAGCTGGGCACGAGTGGTACATCATCTCGTATGCCGGCTCGGCGCACCCGGCCCAAGCCTGTGCTATCCAGAATCGTGACCCCGGGTGCTCCCGCCGCTTCCCAGGCATCCAAAACGTCCCGACATTGATCTGGATCATCCAGCACCAACACGATCAAGTGGGTCATAACCATCTCCTTGCTTATGAGGATTCCTACATGGACGAGTTGGGCGCTGCAGTACGGGCGAAGGCGCGTCGCAACAGTGGGGGCGTCAGTAGCGTAGTCGCGACTACCGTCCCAACCGCGGCTGCGTAAATGTTGCCACCGATGAAACCCTCGGCGATTCCCAGGGTGGCGATGATCAGTGTCACTTCCCCGCGCGGAATCATGCCCACACCCAACTGTAGAGTTTCTCGACCCGTCAATCCGCCCCAGCGACCGGCAATGCCTGCCCCGATCATTTTGGAGAGGATAACGGCAAAACACATAACCACCAAGAGCCCAAGGCCGCCGCCAGCAAGCTGGCCCAGGTCAGTCATGAGGCCAACATTGACGAAAAAGACCGGCACAAACACGCCGTAGATCAGTGGCGAAAACTCGTTCTCGATACGCCGTCTGAATGGGCTACGCGCCAGGAAAAGGCCGGCTATGAATGCACCTATGATCGCCGCCATTCCGCCCAGCACTTCGGCCGCCCAAGCGTACAATAGCACCGTGATGAAAGCAAAGGCGACAAGCCCCTGGCTGATCGGCAGTTTCTCTGCCAAACGGCTCAATCTCGGAACGAGCCAGAAACCCACAGCGGAAGCAACGGCGAGGTACAGCAGCATTTTCAGCAGAACCACAGCGCCACTGGCCAGGCCAGTCATCGCCCCTCCCGCCACAAGAGCAAGGAAGAGGGAAACTCCAAGGACCGCCAGAACGTCGTCAACGGCCGCTGCGCCCAGCAGGCTGACCCCTACCCTGGAGCGTAGCACCTTCAGTTCCATCAGGGCCTGGGCCGAGATGCCAATGCTGGTTGGAGCCAGCAGCAAGCCCAGGAACAGAGCCTGGCGGGGATCAAAAGAGAAGGCACTTGCCAGGGCAAAGCCCATCCCCAGGGTGAGTGCAAAACCCGACACGCCGGCCAGCCCCGCAACCTTGCCCGACTTGACCAGGTCAGAAAGATGGAGGCTCAGCCCTGCCATGAACATCAGCAACAGGATGCCCAGTTCGGCCAGGTGAGCGATGCTCACGCTCAGATGTGGGTCGGTAAAGATCGGCCACCCCAAAAAGTTCAAGACCGAGGGTCCCAGGATCAGGCCGGCCAGCACCTCTCCAGCGACAGACGGTTGCCCCAGCCGGTAGCTCAGATAGCCACCCAGCTTGGCAGCGGCGATGATGATCGAAAGAGCCAGAATGAGCTGTAGGAACGGCAACATCAGCCAGGATCCTCTTCTGAGCTGTCTTGCTTGCGCAGATGATCATCTGAGCCGACAGCTCCCCATATGAATGGTAAGCTATCAGTGCCAGGCATTGCCCTGGGCCCGCGGTAGCCAAAATGCAACACACTCAGCCCGCCCAAGGGAGTCCTACACTATTGCCGCCTGCTAGATCCAAACGGACTTTGGCCTAGATGTCTCTTTCCCTCATGTGTTTCCGCCAACTGCTGTAGTAGGAGTCGGGCCTGGTCCAGAACTCGCTCCCCAGGCTCCTGCAGCATCTCGCGGCCCGCTTGGGTGCCAGCCATCTGTCGATCACCAGGAGGTAGGCCTGCTTCCAGTCATACCACGACGACCTGTTCGCCGGCCACTACACAGACCTGGGCGAGACGGACTCGGGTGCAGTTTCCAGGGAAGTCCTGCAAGGTCTGTGCAAGAGCCGTGCCGTCAGTCGTCATCACGACGTCGCACCTCTCGCGGTCTCTTGCGCTCCAAACAGAAAGGCCAACACCCAACCGCGCCCTTGAGGTCAGGTGTTGGCCTACCACGCGGCCAGTCTGCTCCCCTGCCGGGAACCTACCTTCCGCCTCGTCTGCCAGACGGGACTCTGCAATCGGTAGCAAGAATGGGTGACACCCAAGGACCTATCCAGGCCATCGTACCGGCCTACCCTACGGCAGGTAACTTGCTACGCCTGGAGTTTGCCCCCCGCCTTGTCTTCCTCATCGCCGCAATTCAACTCGTCCTCAGTCTAGCACAGAAGCTCCCCCTGGTCAAGGGCAACACGAGCTAGGGTAGGGCAATCACATTTGGAAAGCACCCCAACGAAATCTGTCATTCTGAGGAGCGACAGCGACGAAG
>CBDUWJ010000409.1:0-2980 GCA_965370895.1 uncultured Anaerolineae bacterium
GCCTCATTGATGAAGCGGTGGTTGAGCTGCATGGAGCTCACGCGCTGTTGAAAGTCGGTGGTTACGCCCCCAAAGTAGACCCAGTCGTCCATGCGGAGCGAGTCGCTCAGTTCCACGCCCGCCACGCCCAGGTGGGTCCAATAGTGGATCACCTTGCCGATGGCTTTCAGCTCGGTCATCTCGCCCTCCCTTCGCTGTTGGCTTGTGCCGGGCAGGAAACCCGGCCTACGGGCAACCGTCCCCTACCAGCCCATTATACCCCAAAGGAGGGTGAGATGCAAGGGGCGATGGGGCGGGCTCGGAGCAACCATAGGTGCCTCGCACCAATGTCGCACCTGGAACCTGATTTCGGTCGCTGCTCAATCGATGGTATACTGAGCAAACCGCAAATCCAAATCACCGAGCCGTCCGGGACCGGGGTTTTCCCGGTGTAGAGTCTAAGAAACAGATGCGGGCCGCTTCGTGCAGCGGGATCGAGCCTTTGAGAGCTCATCGGGCTGGGGAGGATCAACATGGACATTCAGGAGGGCGCCCGCAGGATCACCGAGAACGTAGCGCGGGTCATCGTGGGCAAGGAGGAGGTCATCGAGCTGTGCCTGGTGGCGCTGCTGTGCGAGGGCCACATTCTGCTGGAGGATGTGCCGGGCATCGGCAAGACGACGCTTGCCAAGGCCATCGCCCGCAGCCTGGGATGTAGTTACAAGCGTATCCAGTTCACGCCTGACCTGCTGCCGGGCGACGTGACGGGCATTCTCTATTTCAACCAGAAGACGCAGGAGTTCGAGTTCCGGCCGGGGCCGCTCATCGCCCAGGTCGTCCTGGCCGACGAGATCAACCGCGCTACCCCGCGTACCCAGAGCGCTCTGCTGGAGGCGATGCAGGAGCGGCAGGTCACGGTGGACGTGGAGACCATCCAACTGCCGCGACCTTTCCTGGTACTGGCCACCCAGAACCCCATCGAGCTGGAGGGCACCTTTCCTCTGCCGGAAGCGCAGGTGGACCGTTTTCTGATCAAGATCGCTCTGGGCTATCCCAATGAGGAGGATGAGAACGAGATCTTGCTCCGCTATGAGCGGGAGGATCCGTTGGATGTGCTGGGGCCGGTCTTGCAGGCGGAAGAGCTGCTAGCCATGCAGGAACAGGCGCGGATGGTTCAGGTCGAGGCTTCGGTGAGGGAGTACCTCGTCAAGGTTGTGCGCGCCACCCGCGAGCACCAAAGCGTGGAACTGGGCGTGAGCCCGCGCGGCACGCTGGCTCTCTACAAGACCGCCCAGGCACTGGCCGCGGTGCGAGGACGTGAGTTTGTCATTCCCGACGATGTCAAGTACCTGGCTCCACCGGTGCTGACCCACCGCATCATGATCAGCCCCCAGACCCGCCTGCGTGGCCGCCGGCCCGAAGAGGTGATGGTGGAGATCGTCAATACAGTACCAGTGCCGGTGGAGGGGTGAGCTGGTCTGTTGCCTGGGCCGGGAGATGTCGGGCGCAGGAGGCTACGGAGGGTCGTGGCTCAGCAGGACTGCACGGATTTCATACGCATCAGAGTGCTCAGCTTTCGGCGGTCAGCTCCGGGGTGGCGCACAGATGAGAGAGGTTTGCCAGTGCCTTTGCCAGCCTCACCGTGAAGCACTTACGCTGCTCCTCCCCTGGATTCTTGGTAGCGCCCCAGGCAATCCACAGCTTCTTCCAGCACGTTGTCTTCAGTCAGGCCGTCTGTGGGCAAGTATAGGTCGCAGTGGGCACGGGCGTGACGCAGCCGGTGATGTTCCTCGTCCAGGTAGGCTTGGTCCCATCCACTGCCGGCGCGGCCCCGATCGTGGGCGCTTGCCAAGGACACGTCCAGGTAGATGAGCAGGTCGGGCGGGTTCAGCCGCTGCCACATATCCGGAACGTACGAATGATCCTGGGCCGCCGAGTGGGCGTCGTAGCCCAGGGCCTGTAGCCGGGCCACAAGCGTGCTCTTGCCAGAGGCGCAGGGTCCCACCACCTTGATACGCATCGTCTCCGCTATATCGGAAATCGCACTGATAGGCGCCGCACGTCGTCGGGCTGCCGCCGGGCCAGCACCGAGACGACGACCACGGTTACGTCGTCGCCAGGACGGCCACGCTCCAGTTCTACCGAGCGGGCAAGCAGGGCGTCGGACAGCGAGCGGGCACAGGCCTCGCCGGGACAGGCTCGCAGTTGATCACGTACAAAGGCTGTCACATCCAATCGCGTCCCGTACCGCACCCCCGCCGACAACACCCCGTCGGTAAAGACGACGACGTGCAGGTTTGGCGCGATGGGTAGTTCGGTGATAACCGGGCGGGTGCGACTGTGGATGCCGATGGCCTGGCTGGGCTCGTCCAGAAGGTCCAGCTCGCCCTGCTGGCCGTGCGCGACCAGGACGGGGCAGTGACTGTTGCGGGAGATGACGATGGTGCGGGTGCCCAGATCCACCGACAGGATGTTGAGGGTGGCCGATACCTGCCCGCCCCGCAGGGTCCGCAGATAGTCGTGTGCGGCGCGGGCCGCGGCTCCGTCGCGCACCCCGTCGGCCAGGAGGGACACTGCCTTGCGGGCCACGATGTTGCTGATGGCCTTGGCTGACTTTCCGCTGCGCTGGCCATCGACGACCACCAGCGACAGACCGCCATGGGGCCGCTCGATCAATTCCACGGTATCGCCGCTCTCGCTTACGGCGTACTTGCTCACCTTGGCCACGGCGACTTGAAGTTCCAGGTCAGGATTGGCTTCCATTGTTGCGGGCACGCTCCTCATGATGTAGCCAACATGCTGTTGGATCCATTATACCGTACCTATCATCAACAGGCAAGAGTCCGTCGCTGCCGGAGTACTGCTCAGAACTCGGGGTGAATGGCCAGCAGCACCACAGGCGGACTGGTCTGATTCTGGCAAAGAAGCCGCATCGCGTCCCACTTCCGCCCACGGCTCGCGGCGGATCCTCATCCGCTGCCCAACCAAACGCGGACTGTGG
>CBDUWJ010000410.1:0-2979 GCA_965370895.1 uncultured Anaerolineae bacterium
TCTCGCCAGAATTCCTCGTGCCTCATCCCGCCTGTTTCGCGTATCTGTCGCCGCGCTGTGTCCAGAATCGCCTGGTATTTGGGCGTATAGGCCAACACCAATCGCTCCAATTCTTCCTCGTCCTCTACCGACAGCAGGACCGCCACCGGCTTGCCGTGGCGGGTTACGACCACTGGCCCATCCGTGGATGCTCTCACATAGGCGCTGAAGCGCGCTTTCACTTCTGCAATCGGCGCTATCCTCATAGTTCAATCTCCTCCCCACCTATGATCAGTCTGTTCCTCAGTTTCACCCCTACGGCCAGAATGTGGACCTCGCCCAGCTCTTGATCCACCTCGTAGAACACTCGAAACCGGTTGTTGGGCCCAAAACGGATTTCCCACTCCGATTCAAAGGCCACGGGTCGCTTCAAGGGCTTTCGGTTCCTTGCTTCTACGTCTGGTTCGAACTGTAACTGAGCCTCAATGTGACTGCGAATCAGCCCATAGTACTTGCGCTCAATCGCCCTCAGATGTTGCTGCACTTCTGGGGCATAGACCAGATCAAACCGTCGTCTCGGCACCATTATGACCAGAAGTATAGTCAGAATGCGGGGGTTGTCAAGTCTGGAGATTGCTGAATCTGGTTTTCCCAGCGTGCCAGCTCCTCTCTCAGTTCTTCCCGTATGATCTTTGTCATACCAATATCCGCATATCCGTGATACAATTCGGACAACGACGGATCCCTTTGTCATTCTGGGTGACTGCAAATAGCGAAGAATCTCACAGACTGGAAGCGAGCAAGAATATGGTAGACACTTCAAAGATGCGCATCCTGGCCGTTGTTTCCGGGGAGTACGGCCAGCGGCACGTGACCAACATCCGGAGCCACGGTCCCGCCGAGTGGACGGTCGAGACCTGGAAGGCGCCGGCCGTGTTGCCTCCGGTGCTGGACTACCCGGAGGACTATTTGCCCGACGAGCTCCCACGCGCTGATCTGATCCTGGGCTTTGGCGAGCTCCCCGGCGTGGCCGAGCTGCTGCCCGACATCGCACAGATGACCGGCGCGACAGGGGTGATCGCGGCAGTGGACAACGAGGCATGGCTGCCGCGCGGGCTGGCCCGCCAGTTGCGAGGCTGGCTGGAGGACATAGACGTGACCGGCGTGACCCCCAAGCCGCTCTGTTCGCTGACCGAAACTCAGTACCTCATCGGCCGCCGCAAGACGATCGAGTACGACAATCCATGGATCGCGGCTTTTGCCCGCTTTTTCGGGCAGCCCGATCTGCGGATCAGTGTGGACCCGGACTCGCGAATTGTCACCAGCGTGGAGGTAGTGCGCGACGCGGTGTGCGGTTGTGCCCGCCACGTGGCCGAGGGCTTGGTGGGCGTCTCGGCGGATGACGCCGAGACGCAATCTGGCCTGCTACACCATCACTATCCCTGCATGGCCAGCATGGGCATCGACTCGGATTTCAGCGATACGTTGATGCATGTCTCCGGCAACCTGCTCAAGGACAACGTGGGCCAGCAGGTCAAGCCGTTCAAACATGTGCAATACTTTGTCCCCGGAACCAAGAGCGATTGACCTCTCGGGCGACCGAGCCCTCAGAATGTCCGAGACGTCGGTGCAAGCCGGGACCTGCATTCGCAAACCCCGAGGTGGCCAGATTCGCCCGACAGACCGCCGGCACCCAGCTACGCCGAGCAGTCATGGAGGGTGTAAATGGGTCTGGCTGGTGGCGCCCGCTGGGTGAGCGTGGTTACTCAGTCCCTCCTCGCCAATCGCCAAAGCGCCCGAGCTTCTCGCCCAGACGGAAATAGTAGCCGCCGGCATAGGTCAAAGGCTGCGCACGCTCGTAGTCTAGCTGGCCCCGGCTGTTCAGGGCCTCGTCGTCGATCTGCACGGCCAACACCTCGCCGATGAAAAGATCGTGGACGCCGAGCGTCAACTGCCGCGTAACGCGGCACTCCAGGGCGACGGGGCACTCGGCGATGAGAGGGGTGTCGATCTTGCTCGCGGGTACTGGCGTCAGCCCACAGGCCTCCCACTTGTCCACGTTCCGCCCCGACACCTGTCCACAATAGTCCACCGCATCCACCTGGCCGGCGCGCGGCAGATTGACGACGAATTCGCCGGTCTCGACGATCAACCCATGGGAAAACCGTTCGGGGCGCACTGCGATGCTTACGGCCGGCGGGTCGGAACACACGGTACCCACCCAGGCCAGGGTGATGATGTTGGGTCGCTCTAGGCCACAGCTCACCAGCACCGCTGGGACAGGGTATAGCGACGTCGAACCCGGTTTCAGTACTTTCATGGCACATGTCTCCCTTATGTTCAGCTCCCTAGACCATCCGGTTGAAAAGCAATAGCTTCTTCACTTCCCCAATAGCCCGCGTCACGTCGATCTCGCGGGGACAGGCATCCACGCAGTTGAAGATGGTCCGGCAGCGCCACACGCCGTCCCGGTCGTTTAGGACCTCCAGCCGCTCATTGGCGCCCTGGTCGCGGCTGTCAAAGATGAAGCGGTGGGCCTGGACGATGGCCGCCGGCCCGACGTAATCGTGGTTGCCCCAGAAGGAGGGGCAGGAACCGGTGCAGGCGCCGCAAAGGATGCACTTGGTGGTGTCGTCAAACCTGGCCCTGTCCTCTGGGCTCTGGAAACGCTCCACGGGTGGATCCGGTTCGTAGGTGATGAAATAGGGCTTGATCGAGCGGTATTTGTCAAAGAAGGGCTCCATGTCTACCACCAGGTCCTTAATGGTCGAAAAGCCCCGCAGCGGTTCGACTTTGACTTGTGACCCCAATTCCTTCATCAGTACCTTGCAGGCCAAACGATTGACGCTGTTGATGGTCATCGCGTCAGAACCGCAGATGCCATGGGCGCAAGACCGGCGGAAGGTCAAGGTCCCGTCCTGGTACCATTTGATCTGGTGCAACGCATCCAGCAGGCGGTCGGTGGGCTCGACCTCGACCTGATAGTCCTGCCAGTAGGGC
>CBDUWJ010000411.1:0-2979 GCA_965370895.1 uncultured Anaerolineae bacterium
CGGCTGCCGGACGGCGGGTTCCCTGCAGAAAAAAAGTACTACCAAGCGACAGGCAAACCCAGAACCGGGCGCTCACTGGTCGACTGGGGCGGTACCAGTAAGAGACATATGAACAAGTTCGTAACGGCAGATGCGCTGTACGTGTTCAAGAGATCAGGACGATTGAGGGGGGTAGAGAGATGAGATGCATGGGTAGAGCGTTGATTGTCATCGGCGTCCTGCTGGTGGTGCTGTGCGTGATCCTGGCGGGCGTAGGGACCTGGTTCGTGCGGCGCCCCTGGTCAAAGGTCAGCGGGACGATAGAGGTCGCCGGGCTGTCGGCGCCGGTGGAGGTGATCCGCGACAAGTGGGGTGTGCCCCACATCTATGCCCAGAACGAGCATGACCTGTTTTTCGCCCAGGGCTATGTCCACGCCCAGGACCGGCTGTGGCAGATGGAGTTCAACCGGCGCGTCGGCAGCGGGACCCTCAGCGCCATCCTGGGCGAGGCCACGCTGGACACCGATCGCTTTTTGCGTACGCTCGGCCTGCGCCGAGCGGCTGAGAAAGATTGGGCACTGGCGGATGACGACATGCGCGCGGTCATGGAAGCCTACGCCGACGGGGTGAACGCCTACGTCGAGGCCCACCGGGACCGCCTTCCGCTGGAGTTCACGATCCTGGGCGTGGATCCCGAACCCTGGACGCCCGTCGACTCGCTGACGTGGGGCAAGGTGATAGCCTACGGCCTGGGTGCCAACTATGACTATGAGTTGCTGCGCGCGCGGATCATCGGGGACCTGGGCAAAGAGGCCGCCCAGGAACTCCTGCCCCCTTATCCTGATGGCGCACCTGTCATAGTTCCCCCGGAAGCCCGCGGTTACACCTGGTTGCGCGGTGCTCGCTTCGACGGGCTCGACGCCGTGGCATCGGTGGTGGGCAACCCCGGCCTCGACCGAGGGAGCAACAGTTGGGTCGTCCACGGCAGCCGCACCGCCACCGGCCTGCCACTGCTCGCAGACGACACACACCTGGACCTGGATATGCCATCAGTCTGGTACGAAAACGGTCTGCACGGCGGGCGCTTTGACACCGTCGGTTTCAGCTTTCTTGGGGTGCCGATGGTCATCATCGGCCACAACGACCGCATCGCCTGGGGCGTCACCAACCTGCCCGCAGATGTCCAGGACTTTTACATCGAAAGACTGGACGACCCGGATAATCCCACACAATACGAGTTCCAGGGCCAGTGGCAAGATCTGCAGATCGTGCCAGAGACCATCGAAGTGAAAGGTGAAGAGCCGGTGGTTCTGGATGTGCTCCTGACCCACCACGGACCTATCATGAATGACGTGCTCGGCGACCTGGAGGATGCTGAGCCGCTGGCGCTGCGGTGGACGGCCCTGGAAGGCACCAACCTCTTCAACTCAGTGTTCCTCATCAGCCTGGCGAGCAATTGGGAGGAGTTCCGCGAGGGGGTCAGCTATTGGGACGCGCCCAGCCAGAACTTTGTGTACGCCGACGTGGAGGGCAACATCGGCTACCAGGCGCCGGGCAAGATCCCCATCCGCGCACCAGGGCACCAGGGCCTGGTGCCGGTGCCCGGCTGGACGGGCGAGTACGAGTGGCAGGGCTACATTCCGTTCGACGAGCTGCCCCGCATGCTCAATCCCCCTGCCGGCTATATCGCCACAGCCAACAACAAGGTCATCTCCGACGACTATCCCTATCACCTCGCCTACGAGTGGTCCGCCCCCTACCGCGTCCAGCGCATCACGGACCTGCTGGCCGACGACGACAGTGTGACGATCGAGGACATCCGGGGCATCCACGCCCAGACCTATTCGCTTCCGGCCGAGGCGCTGCGCCCCTATCTGTTGGCCGTCGAGGCGGAGGATGAGATGCAAGCGGGCGCGCTGGCACAGGTGGAGGAGTGGGACCTGTACCACGAGACCGACGCGGCTGGCGCTTCGGTCTACCAGACCTGGTATTGGTTCCTGGTACAGAACACGTTGCGCGATGAGCTGGGCGACGACCTCATGGACAAGTACCTGGGGCAACCCAACAGCCACCTGGCGATGATGACCGACCTGATGACCCAGGCCGGCAGTCCCTGGTTCGACGACGTGAAAACAGCGGAGGTGGAAACCCGTGACGACATCGCCAGCCGCAGCCTGGCTGACGCCGTTGCCTGGCTAAGCGAGCGCTATGGAGTCAGGCCTGAGGAGTGGGAATGGGGCCGGTTGCACACCAAGACCTTCATCCACCAACCACTGGGCCAGAGTGGCATTGGGGTACTGGAGAGCCTGTTCAACAGCAAGACGATTACGGCTCGTGGCGACAACTTTACAGTGGATGCAGCCTGGTTCGATTTCAACGAGCCTTTTGCTATGACCGGTGGCTCATCACAACGATACATCGCTGACCTGAGTGACTGGAGCAACTCGCTGACGATCCACACCACCGGGCAAAGCGGACAGCTCTTTCACCGGCACCGGGAGGATTTCATCCCGCTGTGGCAGGAGATCAAGTACCATCCCATGCTTTTCAGCCGGGAGGAAGCGGAGGCAAACGCCGAGGGGGTGCTGACCCTTACACCAAAGTAGAGACGGCGAGATGGAGGGAGTAGAGAGCCTTGGCCGGGCAATCAGGTCGAGGCTCTCTTCTCTTTCTGCCATCGCGTCAGGCCTCCGCCTCCCCGGTGCACAGGTCCTGAGCATGCTCGCGGTCATGACGCACGTAGACTGACACCCACTGGTACACGGCACCCCGCGGTCCCCAGGGAAAGGGGAAAGAACGGATCAACGCAGCCTGGCTCATGCCCTCGAGAATCCCCACGAACGCCTGGCGCGCAGCGTGGAGATCGTCCCACACGGCATGCCATGGCTGATCGCGGCGGGCCTGAGCGTGGGCATGGTTCCAGGCGTCGATATCATCGATGTGCTCGACCTGAGGAGCCCGGCCAGCAGCCATCTGGCGCAAACCCTCCACGCCCACCCA
>CBDUWJ010000412.1:0-2946 GCA_965370895.1 uncultured Anaerolineae bacterium
TCAAGGATCCACTCTTTCCGCGATGCCAATCCGAACGGGATCTGTTGTATAGTCATACACCGTATAGTAGTGGTCCAGGAAGACAGAGCCCGCCAGAAGCAATCGGGCAGTACTTGAGCTTTTCGTCGGCTGCAATTCATGGAACGCCAAACGCCAGCCATCAGGAAACTCTTGGAAATACTCGTGGGCCGATAGCGTGTATTCATTGCGACCGCCGTCGTTGTTTTCGAGTACGATCGTAAGATCAGGATAGCCATCGAGATCGGCCGGATCCTTGACTGTCTGGGGTCTGGCACCGTTGTCTGTAATCAGACTGACTAAATCGTGCACTATTGCCGGATCTCCTTTGAACCTTGAGGAACCCGTATCGAGGGCAAAAGCGGCTCCTCCCGAGGGTAGTTCGACCAAAGAATCTCCGACTCGTATCTCACGTAATCTGACAGACCATAGGTCAGTCGCTTTGTCAACCGTGGTTATGTCTCGGCTAACGGCATAGTAGTTGAGGCTTGCCGGATCGTATCTGTTTTCATTGAAACCACCAAAAACAACCTCCCCTCTGTTGAGTTCACGACTTGTCCAATACGATACAAGTTTTCTATCCACCCATTTCCTTGCTAGCAACAGATCCAGAAACTGGGTTGACGTGCTGCCCGCATTCTCGGATGGGATGGCCAGCGATCCATCTTGAACCAGATCATCCCAATTGCTGTTCTCGGTGCCATCTGGGTTCTGTCCGTCAATAAGCGTCACGGCCTCCAGGAACCTCATGCCTGGAACGCTGTATAGCGTTCGGTCCTGCTCGCCATCTTGTGGATTGACCGCCCAGAAATGCCAGGTATCTTGACCGACCTTGAACTGGAACTTGCCCCATGGGCCCAACTCACTGGCTCGCACCTGTTGATCAATCCAAACATGTGTTTCTGAGAGTTGATAATCGTAGCGGCGGTGATGCCTGCAAGGTACGGTGTCGCATTCTCGCGAGGTCACCCATGTGCTGCTCGTTCCAGTATCCATGATGAACTTGAACAACTGACGTGCGGAACCGGCATCAGCGGTGGATCCTCCACCTATGGCAAGTTCACCATACCATGGTGAGGCGCCGTTGTCTTTCGCCAGCCCCATACGTAGAGGAATCACCAGCACTCCGGTTCTGTTCGGCCCGATCATAGCACAGGAGGATATTGCAGTCAGTGCTGCGGCAATCAGGGATATCGCCAGAACCGGCCACAGCGCTGCCCTGTATCTGCAGGCCGTGTTTCTCAAAGACTGACAGAAGGCGGTACCATAGCCAAGTATCGATAGAGCTACATCCATAGCGTGTTGCTTTCTTGAGGCATCTCTCCTCGGGTCACTTTGGGCTCGCGGCAATCCGAGACCCCGTTGCAGCTAACCAACAAACGAAAACACGATCAACAGAGTCCCGCAACTGATCAACGTGGCCGCCAGGAGCAGGGCCGACGCCAGTGAGGCGTCACCCCCGTACCGCCTGAGAAATACCGGTCCCAGCACGGCCGGCGGCATGGCTGCCAGCAGGACGAGCACAGCCCGCCACAGGTCGGGAAACCCCAAGAGCGACGAAGCCGCGCCGGCGGCCAGTGGCTTCAGTAGCAGTTTGATGAGGACGACGATGCCCAGGGGCAGGAGAATGCTGCGCAGACTCGGCAGTTTGAACATCAGGCCGACGGCCAGGATGGCCACGGGAACCAGGGCCGCGGCCAGGATGTGGCAGACGCGGAATATGGGAGCCAGGTAGGCGTTGTCTTCCCCGGGCAGCCCCAGTATTCCCCAAAGAAGGCCGATGAGCAGGGCGAAAAAGACCGGGGACCTGAAGAAACTCAGGGCCGACGACCACAGTGACTTGGCCCCCGATGTCCCTGAGCCAAAGTGAGCAGCCAGTACAGGGCCCAGGATAAAGATGGTATAGCCCACGCCGATCTCAGAGATCAGGACCGCTTCCGTCATGGCCTGTGGCTGGTTGGGGTACATCTGGGTGATCAGCGAGTAACCCAGGAAGGTCGATGAGCCAAAAGCGGAACAGAAAATGATGGCCCCCTGTTGCGCTCTGTCGAACCGCAGCAAGGCGCTCACAGTCCAGGCGAGGGCAATGGCGGAAAGCTCGAGGGCCAACATGACAAAGGCCGGAGCCAGTTGATCCAATCGTATGGACTTGCCCGCCAGGGTCACAAATACGATGGCGGGCAAGAACAGATCGGTCACGATCCGAGCGAGAATCATAGAGTGTTTTTCGGCCAACACCCCGCGCCATCGCAAAAGCAGGGCCAACGCATAGAGGATCACAATGACGACGACGGCTTCCACAAGGTGATGAAATGCGTCCATTGGCACATCCTCGCCCGAGTTCGTTCCAGGATTCGGTTGCGCCGTCGTGACTCGACGGCGCTGAGCGGTCAGGCTGCCAAGTCGCAGCTCCAGCACCGGATCTTCCAGGACGGTGCTGGAGGCGCCGTGAACAGACCGCGCTGGGCAGTTACTCGATCCAGGGCTGCGGCTGGTAGCCGGCAGCGGCAACTCCCGCCGGCCAGATGATCAGGCTCTCTCCCCCTTGGATCTGGGCGATGGGGACAGGAATGAACTCGGGTCCCGCTTTGGCCTGATGGGTGGTGGGATCAAAGACATACCGTCCTACGATCCCCTGGCGATCCAACAGAGCCACGGCATCGACGATCTCCTTGGGTTTCAGAGAGCCAGCCCGGCCGATGCTGTCAACGGCATTGTTGAGTATGTCATAGCCAACGGCATGGTCATAGGTGGCCTCAATCTGGAGTTTCTCCTGCATCTTGCCGGAGAATGCCCGATGAGCACTGTTGTGTTCCGGGTCAAAGTCCAGTGGAGTCCAGAGCAGGCCCTCTGCTGCATCGCCAGCCTGCTGGACAAAGTCAGGCTCATTTGGGTAGTAGATGGCTATGTGTAGGGCCTTGACTCCCA
>CBDUWJ010000413.1:0-2931 GCA_965370895.1 uncultured Anaerolineae bacterium
CCGGTCCGAACCTGTTCGGGCCGGACAGGGAGCGAGAAGGGATGCGCTGAGTGGGTTGATCTCCGCGCCCTCAACGGGCCGGAGCTAGCCATTTCTGTCACGGCTGTTCAGCGGCCGGCCGCAAGATGTGAGCCCTGGACAAGGGCAAAGTCACAAGAGCATGGAAAACCGTGCCAGCCATACGGGTCTTACCCTCTCTGGGGCGGCGTTCGCTGTTCAGACCCGATCCGAGCGCACCGGGGAGCTGAAAGCGGACCAGTGCCCCTGGCGCCTAGGCTGTAGGAGCAAGGGTAGATGAGAGCATAGCTATTGACCGGCAACACCTAGTACCCCAGGTGTTTCTCCTGGGGTGAGATATTCGGATGTGAACAGCAGCCAAGCCATCGACCTCCTGCTAGCGGCGGCGCAGGAAGGCCGGAATGTCCAAGTTCCCGTTGTCCAGCACGCGGGCCGGAAAGTCGTCAAGGGGCACAGGCTGACGCACGACCCTGGGCCGGGGCGCTGTCGCGGCTACCGTACGCAGCACGGCCGGACGCTGCTGTGTGGCTGCGTCGAAACCGGTGGCGATGACGGTGATCCGGATCTTGTCGTTCATGCTCTCGTCGATAACCGCACCAAAGATGATGTTGGCCTCCGGGTCGGCCGTCTTGCGGATGATCTCGGCAGCCTCGTTCACGTCGTGCAGGGACAGGTCGGTGCCGCCAGTCACGTTGAACAAGATGCCTTGCGCGCCGTCAATGGTCACGTCCAGCAACGAGCTGGCAATGGCCTGCTCCGCGGCTTCCATGGCTTTGTTTTCACCTTCGCCATGACCGATAGCCATCAGCGCCGCTCCGCCCTCGGCCATGATGGATCGTACATCGGCGAAATCGAGGTTGATGAGCCCCGGGACGGTGATTAGTTCCGAGATGCCCTGGATGCCCTGCCGCAGCACATCGTCGGCCACGCGGAACGCCTCCTGGATGCTGGATCGCTTGTCCACAATCTCGAGTAGGCGGTCGTTGGGAATGGCGATGAGGGTGTCCACATGGTCTTTGAGCTTCTCGATCCCCACCTCGGCCGCCTCTTTGCGCTTGATGCCCTCAAAGGTGAAGGGCTTGGTCACCACGCCGATGGTCAGGGCCCCAGTCTCCTGGGCAATCTCGGCGATGACTGGCGTGGCGCCCGTGCCAGTACCGCCACCCATGCCCGCGGTGATGAACACCATGTCAGCGTCACTGATGACCTCGTAGAGGTCATCGCTCGACTCCTCGGCGGCTTTGGTACCGATCTCTGAATCCCCCCCGGAACCAAGTCCCTTTGTCAGTTTGTCGCCGATGCGCACACGGGTGGGCGCGGTGGAAAGCATCAGCGCCTGAGCGTCGGTGTTGACCGCGACAAACTCAACGCCCTGTAGACCCTCCTCGATCATGCGGTTGACCGCGTTGCTGCCGCCTCCACCCACACCCAACACTTTGATTCGGGCAAAGTTCTCGGCATTTGGAAGTAGTTCTTGTTGCATGTCTCTCTCCTTATCAGTGGTCTTGTGGCTAATTGTCGACTCTATCATCTGGAACCCATCTCGTGCTCACACAGCGCGTGTTCTGCCCGACACACCGGCTCTTCGAACCCCGTCCGCTTCTTGCCTGTGCCGTGGGCGGGTACACGTCCTACCGCTATTGTCTCAATGGCTACCCTCCTTTAGCCGGGCAGAAAGGCCCGGAACCATTCCCTCACTCGGTGCCAAAACGGACTTGGCGGGCGCCTGCGCCCGGGATCAGGTTTGCCCGATTGGCCCTGATGTATGTCCCACAGCAAGAGACCTACCGGCGTGGCGTAGGCCGGGCTCTCTAACACATCGGTCAAACCCTGCAGACTGTGGGGTGCACCTACGCGCACTGGCAGCTGGAGCACTTGCTGGGCAAGCTCTTTGAGGCCAACCAGTTCGGCCGAGCCCCCACACAGCACGAGTCCTGCTGCCAACAAGCCATCGTACCCAGATCGCTTGACTTCCTGCAGGATCAGGGTGAGGATCTCTTCGGCGCGCGCCTCAATCACTTCCGCCAATTGCTGTCGCGAGACCGATTGCCGCGCCCCGTTGCCGAAAGACTTGACCTCGATCAATTCGTCAGCGTGCAGGGCGGACGGCATGGCGTGCCCATACTTGATCTTGAGCTCCTCCGCTGTGTCGAAAGGCGTCCGCAGCCCCACGGCTATGTCCCGGGTCAGATGTTCGCCGCCGGTTCCCAGGATGATGGTGTGCCAGATGCTGCCTTCGATGAAAATGCCGATGTCCGTGGTGCCCCCCCCGACGTCGGCCAGCACCACGCCCATTTCGCGCTCAGACTCTCTCAACACTGCCTCACCCGATGCCAGCGGTTGGAGAATCAGGTCGTCAATGTCCACGCCTGCAGCGCGGACGCACTTGACCAGGTTGCTCACTGACGTGGAAGCACCGGTCACAATGTGGGCCTCCACCTCCAAACGGATGCCCTGCATGCCGATTGGATCCTTCACTCCTTCCTGCCCGTCCACCACGTAGCCGCGAGGAACGGTGTGGATGATCTCGCGGTTGTAGGGGATGGCGATGGCCCGCGCTGCATCCAGCGCCCGTTCGATGTCAGACTGGCTAATACCCCGCTGACCTCGCGAGATGCCCACCACCCCACGGCTGTTGATCGCCGAGATGTATCCCCCACCTACGCCGACGTAAGCACGGGCAATCTCATAGCCCGAGACCCGCTCGGCTTTGCGCACCGAAGCTTGGATTGCCTCTGTGGCCTCGTTGACGTTGACCACGACCCCCTTGCGCAATCCACGCGAGGGCGTGACCCCCACACCGATGATGCGCAGCTGCCCGTCCTCGTACACTTCGCCCACCAGTGTACAGATCTTGGTTGTGCCTACGTCAATGCCTACGATGGTTTTCGGTTCCAGCATATTCTCTCTCTG
>CBDUWJ010000414.1:0-2923 GCA_965370895.1 uncultured Anaerolineae bacterium
TCCCGTAGCAGCCGTCGGATTCATCCGATGGCACTCATCCGATGGCGCGCATCCGCTGGCATGCATCCGATGGCGCGCTTCAGTGCAAACTGATGTGACCCCCGATCGTGACCTCTGGCACTGTACAGTATGACCCCTTGTCTGGTATCCTATGAGACATCAAGGCGGCAGTCTCGCCGCCAATCGAATACCCCCAGCGGAAGGAGGTCACGATGTCTGAACCGATTCTCATAGCCAAGGATCTGCAAAAGTCGTACGGAGACGTCCACGCAGTGGACGGCATCTCGCTCCAGGTAGCCAGGGGCGAGGTCTTTGGCCTGCTTGGCCCCAACGGGGCAGGCAAAACCACCACCATCTCCATGATGACGGGGCTGTTCCCGCCTGACAGCGGCAGTATCACCATCGATGGCCTGGATCTGGCCACCGATACCAACGCCGTCAAGGCCAAGCTGGGCCTGGTACCCCAGGAGCTGGCCCTCTATCCCACCCTCTCGGCCCGCCAAAATCTCAACTTCTTCGGGCGCATCTACGGCCTGAAGGGCAAGGCCCTACGCGCCCGCGTGGACCAGGTGCTGGAGATGGTGGGCCTGACGGAACGCGCCAATGACGCCATCGACACTTACTCGGGCGGCATGAAGCGCCGGATCAACATCGGCGCCGGCCTGTTGCACAAGCCCGAGGTTCTGTTCCTGGACGAACCCACCGTCGGCGTCGATCCCCAGAGCCGCAACTCCATTTTTGAGGGTATCGAAGAGCTGAACCGCGAGGGGATGACCATCATCTACACCACCCATTACATGGAGGAGGCCCAGCGCCTCTGCCACCGCGTGGCCATCGTCGACGAAGGCAGAGTCATCGCCCTGGACACACCCAGGGCCCTCATCCGCAGCCTGGGCGGGGGCATCATCATCATTGGCCTTCAGGTCGAGGTCGAAGACATACTCGACCAGGTTGCCCAACTCCCCTCGGTCAAGGCCGCAACCCGCAGCGACGGACAGCTCAAGATCGAAACCCAGCGCCTTCAGGAAGCCCTGATGGGCGTCCTGGACCTCACCAACCGCATGGACATCGGCATCACATCGCTGGAACTGCTCGAACCCAACCTGGAGAGCGTCTTCCTGCACCTCACCGGGAAGAAGCTGAGGCAATAGGAGAGAACCATGAAAACACTGAGTGTCGCCGGGAAAGATATCCGGATCTTCCTCAAGGACCGGGGCCAGGTGTTCACGCTGTTCCTGCTTCCTCTGGTCTTCATCCTGGCCTTCGCCTTTGGCTACAGCGCCCTGGCAGACGAGGTCGAGCTGATCCCGCTGCCGGTGGTCAACCTCGACCCCGACGGCGCAATGGCCCAGGAGATGATCGACAGCCTCAACCGGGACCGGGGGCTGCTGGTTGAGCTCTATGCGCAGGACGAGGCCCAAGCAGCCCTGGAGGCCGAAGAGATCGAGCGTGTAGTCGTCATCCCCGCCGGCTTTAGCCAGGACGTGGCTGCCGGCCGCCAGGTAACCCTGATCCTGACCAACGGTCCCAAAGCCAACACGGCTAACACCGACACCATACAACGGATGGTCGACGGGGTGGCCAAAGACCTGTCTCTGCAAACCCAACTCCTCGCCGGGTTCCAGCAGATGGGGAACATGATGCAGGCTGCTCCCGAGAATGTCCAGGTTTTCACCACGGAGCGCATTGCCGCCCAGGCCCAGAGCCAGTTCGAGCGGGCCAAGACCCAGCCGCTGGTGTCGGTCGAAGAAACGCTGTCCGAAGTTTACCTGCGCGGCGACAGAACCTGGAATGCCATGGAGATCTATGTCCCCCGCTTCACTGTGCTCTTTGCGTTCCTGACAGCCGGGACGACGGCGCTGGCCATCTATACTGAGAAGAGGATCGGGACCTTCCGCCGGCTGCTGACCGCTCCCATCGCCAAGGGTGAACTGCTAGCCGGCAAGGCAATCCCCAACCTGATCATCGTGATCCTGCAGATCGTCGTCATCTTTGGCACCGGCGTCGTCCTGCTGCCCCTGCTCGGCCTGGATCGCATCTCTCTGGGCGAGCACCCTTCGGCCTTGATCGCGGTCTCTGTGCTCGTCGCCCTCTGCTCCACCAGCCTGGGTCTGCTCATCGCCGCCCTGGCCCGCACCGAGTCGCAGATCAGCGCCATCGCCCAGGTGGCACTGTGGGTCATGGCCGTTCTCGGTGGGGCTTTTATCCCCACCTGGGTCATGGGAGAATTCCTGGGCAGCATCGGCAAGTTCGTGCCCCAGTACTGGGCCATCGAGGCATTCACCAACGTCATGGTCCGCGGGCAAGGCCTGGCCGAAATCGGAACCGAACTGGCTGTCCTGGCGGGCTTTACCGTCGTCTTTTCCGCCATCGCCCTGTGGCGCTTTGCGTTTGACTAGCAGGCCTGCAGCCCTGGTCTACCCAGGGGTAGACGCGGTCAGAATGAAGCTGAAAGCTGACCGCTGGTAGCTGACAGCCAGACAAGGAGAGAAACGATGATTGGAAACACACTCGCAATCGCGTGGAAGGAACTACAGGTGCTGTTCAAGGACAAGGGGACGCTGGTCATCTATTTTCTGATGCCCCTCCTGGTCGCCAGCCTCATGGGCGGGCCCTCGGCGCTGGCCGCCAGGAGCGGCAGCGAGGAAACGGGCAAAGAGCCGGCGATAGTGTTGGAAGTCTATGTCGTCAATGAGGATACCGGGCCCTACGGCGCACAGGTGGCCGCAGCCCTGGACGAGGTCCCGGCATTGGACATCATCAAGCTGGATTCGGCTCAGGAAGCCGACCGCCTCGTGGCTGAAGGCGAAAGACCGGCCGCCATCGTCATTCCCGCCGAGTTTACCGCGAGGATCGACGCCAACGAGTCGACCAAGATCCAGGTGATCAGCGACCCGACCCAGGAGGATGCCGTGAGCGTCAT
>CBDUWJ010000415.1:0-2922 GCA_965370895.1 uncultured Anaerolineae bacterium
CTGGCCCAACAGGTTGATTTCCACGCCATGACCGACATCACTGGCTTTGCCCTCTTGGGCCACGGCTACGAGATGGCGGGTCAGAGCCACGTGTGCTTTCGCTTCTACTTCGAGCACCTGCCCTTCCTGCCTGGTGCGGTGGACTATGCCGACCTTTGGCTCTTCCCCGGCGGGGCGTGCAACAATCAGAGGACCTACGAACAGCACGTCTCCTTTGACGGGCTAACGGAGGAGATGCAGATGCTGCTCTTCACACCCGAAACCAGCGGCGGCTTGCTCATTGCCCTGCCGCCCGCCGAGGCCGATCGCCTGGAGGAACTCTGCCAACAGGCTGGCCAACCGGTGTGGCGCGTGGGCGAGGTGCTGGACGGCGAGGGGATCGAGGTGGTACCATAGACCGTGTTGGAATGACGACCTGACAGGTTTTTTGCACCACAAGCTATGCTTGAACGCTCCCCAAACTGGCCCTGGGTGCAGCACTTGCCAGATCCGAAGAAAACCTGTCAGGCCTGTTGATATCCAGAACTGCTGTCAGGTGCGTCGCAGCTTGCACCTGGCTGGCTTTTCGAGTATACTACGCGCGGCCAAAGCAAGGAAAAACTCTGCCCAGCGGCCAGCGCCGTCCGCACCGCGTGGGCTACGTCGAAAGCATGCCTACATGGTTTTACGGTTGCGTTCAGTACTACTGACAATCTGCGTCTTGGGCGCCATGCTCCTGCCGAGCCTGGGCCATCCTGCCCCAGCCCACGCTGGCGACGAGCGGCTGGTGCTGGCCTTCTACTACCCCTGGTTCGACAAGAACACCTGGAACTCGGGCAAGGTCCCCGACCTGCCCCAAACCCTCTACAATTCGGACAACCACGCGGCGATGGCCCGCCAGATCGATCAGGCCCAGGGTGCGGGCATCGACGCCTTTGTTCTGAACTGGTGGGGGAAGAAGAATCGCACGGAAAAGAACCTGAAAGCGATGCTGGACATTGCCGCCCAGAAGGGCTATCGCGTGGCGGTGGATTTCGACTTTAAGAACTCGCCGGTGATGGGCGGCGTGGCCAGTTACGCCGACAACCTGCGCCACCTGCACACCGTGCACGCCGCGCACCCGGCCTACCTGCGCTACCAGGGCCGTCCCGTCGTGTTCTTTTTCAACGTCTCTGCCCTGCCGCTTGCCACCTGGCAGAGTCTGCGCGACCAGGTTGACCCGGGCCGCAATGCCCTGTGGATTGCCGAGGGCATCGATCTCAAGTTCCAGCCGGCCTTTGACGGGCACCACCTGTACAGCACCACGTGGCCCAACCGCATTCCCCCCGCCCAGACGCTGCCCAAGTGGGGCGACCGGCTGCGCACGTACAATCGGCAGAATGGCACGGCCAAGCTGTGGGTGGCCACCGTCATGCCCGGGTACGACGACCGCAAGATCCGCTCCAAGAGCGGGTTTGCCCGCTCGCGCGATGGCGGCGAGTACTATCGCCAGAACTGGCAGGCGGCCATCGCCAGCAGACCCCACTGGGTGGTCATCAATTCCTTCAACGAATGGGCGGAAGGATCTCACATCGAGCCGAGCCAGGCCCACGGCAGCCTGTACCTCGACCTGACGCGCGAATGGGCCGCCCGTTTCAAAGGGGCGGATTTCGCCGTCAGCGTTGCACCACCCCCTGCTGCGCCTGGCCCAGTCGCAGCAGCGCCGGCGCCAACCCCCTTGCCAACGCCCACATCCCCTCCCCCTGACCATGTCGTGCAGGATGGTTGGTTCTTCAGCCAGGGCGCCACCACCCCAGGCACAGGGTTCGCCGTCACAAACGAGGACGCCGTGCCCTTTTGGGATGTCTATCGCAACGCCGGTGGACCGCTGTCCATTGGTTATCCCACCTCGAAACGCTTCTCCTGGCAGGGGTTCGTCCTGCAGGGCTTTCAGTCCGGTTTGCTGGCCTGGCACCCCATCCTCGGCGGCGTGCACCGCTTCAGCGACTTTGAAGAGGTGAGGCTAGCGGCGCTCCTGGCGACGGGCCGGTGAGTGCAGCATCAGACGCAGCGCGTCCAACTCCCCGGGTGTAAGGGGGCGCCACGCCCCGGATTGCAGGTCTCGCAACTCCAGTGGTCCAATGCCCACGCGCACCAGTCTCAGCGCGGGATGGCCCACAGCGGCGGTCATGCGGCGTACCTGTCGTTTGCGGCCCTCGGTCAGCACCATCCGCAGCCAGGCGGTGGGCACCGTCTTGCGGTAGCGGATGGGCACCGGGCGGGGCGGCAGGTCGGGAGCTTCGGACAACAGCTCCGCCCCGGCGGGAGACGTGCGTTGACCCTTGACCAGCACGCCACTGCGCAGCGCCCCCAGCGCCTCGGCATCGGGCGCCCGCTCCACCTGGACCAGGTAGGTCTTGGCGTGCCGGTACTGCGGGTGTCCCAGGCGGTGGATCAGCCAGCCATCGTCCGTCAGCAGCAGCAGGCCCTCACTGTCCAGATCCAGGCGGCCCGCGGCATACACTCCGGGTAGGTCCACATAGTCGGCCAGCGTCGGGCGCCCCTCTGGATCGGTAAAGGCGCAGAGCACGCCATAGGGTTTGTTGAGCAGCAGGTAGCGGCAGGAGTGGGTCAGGGGCAGCGGCTTGCCGTCTACTGTGATGCCGTCGCGAAAGGGGTCGGCACCGGTTTGGGGGTTGTGTATCACGCGTCCATGGACCGCCACCCGCCCATCGCGCAGCATCCCGGCGCACCGCGACCTGCTGCCGGCCCCCGCCGCGGCCAATACGCGGCCGATCGGCAGCCGGCCAGCCACCTGGCTCAGGCAATCTCGACTCGCTCGGTCAGCCACCCGCTCGCCTCCAATCTGCGCGTCCTCTTGAGCTCAACTATATCAGCAACCACCCCGGCTGTCAAGCCGCTCCCCTGGTCGGTGATGTATGCGGTTCGGTGGATACTCGCACA
>CBDUWJ010000416.1:0-2908 GCA_965370895.1 uncultured Anaerolineae bacterium
GGCCGGAACCGGTCGCACAGGCGTACGGCTTCCTCGCCGCCGCCCGCCTCGCCGACCAGTTCCAGGTCGTCGAAGGCCAGCAGGAAGGCGCTCAGCCCGCTGCGCACGACAGCGTGGTCATCCACCAGCATGATACGAATGGGGTTTGGTTCGGTCATAGTACTGCTCCTCAGAAGTTGTGTGGTACGTGTAACGTGTGCCTACTCCCGGAAGGGGTTCACGGCGTCCACTCGACCGTAAGCTCGGTCCCGCCTCCGATTTCACTTTCCATCGTCAATGTAGCGCCGATGGCCTCGGCGCGCTCGCGCATGATGCCCAACCCCAGGCTTTCCGGGGGGATGCTCTCCGGATCGAATCCGGCTCCATCGTCGCTGACGTGCAGCGCCACTCGCCCTGCCTGGCAGCACAGGTTAACCGTTGCCCGGCTGGCCCCGGCGTGCTTGGCCACGTTGTTCAGCGCCTCGTGAGCGATGCGGTACAGCGCCACTTTCACGTCCACTGGCAGGTCGCACTCACCTTCCACCTCTACCGTGACCGGCACCCGCGCCCGGCCTGTGATCGACTCGGCCAGTTGGCGCAGCAGGTCGGCCAATTCGGCGTCGACCAGCGCGGAGGGGCGGAGTTCCAGCAGCAGCGTGCGCATCTCGGCCAGCGCGCCCCGGGTCAGCTCGCGTAGTTCCTTCAGACGTCGCTGGCCTTCGTCTGGATTGCGCTGCCACAGACGGGGCAGCACTTCGGCGATGAGGCTGGCCGAAAAGAGGGTCTGGGTGACAGCGTCGTGCAGGTCGCGGGCCAGCCGGTTGCGTTCAGCGGCCACGGCCGTCTGCTCAGCCTGCTCGAAGAGTCGAGCGTTCTCCATGGCTACCCCAAGTTGGTCTGCAATTGATTCGAAAAGAGCCATGTGTCCCTCGCTGAACGCGCTGCCCTTCGGGCCGATAATCCCCAGCACCCCCAGGGCCTGCCCTCGAACTCGGAGTGGTAACAGAGCGCCGGGTTCGACATGGCCCAGTGCCGCATCCACTGGCGCGTAGAGCGGTTCGCCACTGGCAATCACCAGGCGGCATGCCCGGGCCAGCTCCGCCAGGTCATCGGGCGCAACAGCATGCTCTGGCCTGATCATTCTCGGTTCCAGCTCTCCCGACTCTCGGTCGAGCAGCACCACGCCGGCCCGCGAGGCTCCCACCAGGGCCACCAGGCGGTTCAGTGCGGCGCTCAGTATTTCGTCCAGCTCTAGCGAACTGCTGGCCGCCGTGGTCACATCCAGCAGTGTCTGCAACTCGCGCTGCCGGTTCTGTTCTGCTTGGCGCAGCCGGGCGTTCTCAATCGCCAGTGCCGCCTGGTCGCCAAGTGTGGTGGCGAGGCCGATCTCTTCATCGGAGAACTCTCGCGTTTCGTGGTAGTAGAGGGATACCGCGCCATACACTTTGTCTTTGACGATGAGAGGAACAGACAGGTAAGCGCGAAAGTGCTCACCTAATACCGCTAACCAGTTCCCAAGTCGGGGAGGTAGTTGAGCGGCATCTGGATAGGCGGTCTTCAGACGATCTGCCAGATCAGGCACGGCAAACGGCCGGCGGTTCAGCACGGCCTGGTTGGGCTCCGTCTCGGTCAAGGGCATGGTTTTAAATGCCGAAAAGCCGGCAGGCATACCACAAGCTGCCTCAACGGTGATTAGCTCCTCGGCAATCTGGAAACGGTAAATGACAGCTGCATTCGCCCCCAGCAGCCGGCCGGCCTGCCTCGCGACATAGTCCAAAATCTCGTCCAGCGGGCGATCAGAGTTGAGGATAGCCAAGACATCGCGCAGCCCCTCCGCCACCTGGCGACGACGCTCGATCTCGTGCGTGCGCTCCTGCACGCGCTGTTCCAGGAGTTGCTGGCTCTCACGCAGCGCCTCAACCGTTCGTCCCAGCTCTTGATGGGCCTGCACCCGCTCGGTGGCGTCAACAGTTGCATTGAGAATACCGGTCACCTCGCCATCCACGAAAAGTGGTGCCAGCACCATGTCCCAATGGGTGACAATGCCCCCCGACTCCAGGCGTACCGCCTCCTGGCGTACGGTCTCGCCAGCCAGCACCCGCTCAAATAGCGGGACGACGATAGGTTCTGAACCGGGCAGGAGATCGAAATAGTAGACACCGGGCGCTATCCGGCTGGCGGAAGGAGGCGAGTAACGGCCAGCAAAGTCAGCCCACGTGGGGTTGTAGCGCCGCAGATAATAGCCTCGGTCAAAGATGGCGATGCCCATCGGCATGCGGTCAAAGAGGATCTCCAGCAGGTTCAGTTGGCGGCCGAGCGCCGGATCGGGGGCAAAGGCGACGACGGGGACGTCGCCGGCGGCGTCGGCCGGCAGTAATTCAAAGAGGCAGGCGTCCGCGCCCTGGGCCTGGCAGGCGCGTTCGACGCAAACTACATCCTGGCGGCCAGCCAGGATGTTGACAAAGCCGACGAGCACACCGGCAGAGTAAGCGCAGACCGGTGACTCGCTCTGCTGCCCGTGCTGGCGCACCATCCAGGCTTCAAAGGTGTCATAGCCACGGACGACGACATGCCCGGTGGGCGTGTCCTGAGTACAGTCGAAGGGCCATTGCAATACCTCCAACTCAAAGCGACCAAACCCGGCCGCCTGGTACGCGGCCACGCAGTCACGCAGGGCCTGGGCGCCGTCTGCCGTTGGCTCCTGGCCGGCAAAGGCGCGGGCGAACGAGGCGCCCCCATCGGCTCCGGCCTGCTGCAACATCACATCGGTCAGGCGCTTCCCGGCGAGCGCTTCCATCTGGCAGCGCAATGCCCAGAAGCCCGCCTCAATGTCCAGCAAGGCCATACGGGCTCCGCCAAAAAGCAAAGTCCCGGCGCGTTCTTCGGAGAGCAAGCTGTGATAGCTTGAGGTCATGACACTCGAAACCTC
>CBDUWJ010000417.1:0-2900 GCA_965370895.1 uncultured Anaerolineae bacterium
GCCCCACCACAGGACAATACCGCGTCGTCCAGGTGTGGTGAGAGATAGATGTGCATCATCGTCCCAGTTCCAACAGCAGTTCAGCCAGCAGCGCCGCCCGGCGAGGTAGCGAGGTCAGGTCCACCCACTCCGTCAGGGCGTGCGCGTCATCGCCCACCACGCCCAGTCCATCCAACGTGGGAATGCCCAGCGCGGCCGTAAAGTTGCCATCCGAACCCCCGCCCGTGCCGGCTGGCCACAAGTCCATGCCCAGGGTCTCCCCCGCGCGTTTCGCTTGCTCAAACAGGGCCTGACCCTCTGGAGAGGGTTCCCATGGCGGACGGTTGATCCCCCCGGAGAGGAGCAGGGTGGCTTCAGGGTTCACGGGTCGCAGTCCCAGGATGGCCTTGGTCATGCGCCGTCCCTCTTTGGCCGTAGTTACGCGCAGGTCAATGTTGGCCCAAGCCGCCGCGGGCCGGACATTGACCTTGGAGCCACCCTGCGCCACGCCCACGTTGACCGTGGTGCCCCGGTCATAGTCGGTCATGGCCTCCAGACGCAGAATCTGATGGGCCAGCTCCTCCACGGCACTGACGCCGCGGTCGTGGGCCGCACCCGAGTGCGAGGCCACGCCCTGGATCTCCATCTCGAATCGCCCCACACCCTTGCGCCAGGTGACCAGCGCGTCCTCGCGCGAAGGTTCCAGCACCAGCGCGGCGTCGCTGCGCCTTGCTTCTTCCTCGATCAGCGGCCGCGAGCTAGGGCTTCCGACCTCCTCGTCAGAATTGAGCAGGAAGACCAGCCGGTGGGCAGGCGTTAGCCCCAGATCGCGCAGGGCGGTCACGGCATACAGACCCGTGACCAGGCCGCCCTTCATGTCAAAGATTCCCGGCCCCGTGCCCTTTGCCTGTGTTACGTGGAAGGCACGGTGCTCTGTCTCGCCCAACGGCCAGACCGTGTCCATGTGGCCCAGCAGCAGCACCTGGCGCTCGCCCTGCCCCCACGATACGCGCAGGTGATCGCCAAAAGCGGTCTGGGTCAAGCGCTCCACCTCGGCATCCAGCGCGCCAAAGGCTTGGGTGAGGTTATCGGCAACCGCATTGACGGCTGATCGGTCGTCGCTGGGCGATTCCAGCATCACCAACTGCCCCAGCGTCTGGGTCATCGCCTCCTGGCGATCCTGCAGATACTCCAGAATTTGGCTCATTCTTACACCTCTACGGCAATATCATCGTAGACAAGCAGATCCGCGGGAGAAACGGCTTGTCCTGTGGATAAATCGCCCGTCTTGTGGACAAGTCGCCTATCCTGTGGATAAGTGGCTCAGCCAGCGGATGGACCTGGCCGGAATGACATCGAACCCCATGGAGTTGCCAGGACCCGTAAACTGCAGGCTGGTCACCTCCGTCACGGTCGACGCGCCGGCCGGAGTGGGGCTGAATCAGTCATGCCCCGGTGGGTAGATCCAGGAAGGTGGTTTTCAATCCATAGCGAGCGGCCAGGTGGCCGGCCAGTGCCTTAAGGCCCGCCGTCTCAGTGGCGTAATGGCCGGCATAGACTACGTTCAGGGCGAGCTCCTGAGCCTGGTGGTAGATACTGTGACTCAGTTCGCCGGTCAGGTAGACATCCACACCAGCCTCGGCAGCCTGGTCGATGAGAAAGCCCGCCCCGCCGGAGACGATGCCCACGCTTCGCACGGCGGCCGGACCAAAGGGCCAGATTCTGACCACCGGCTCTCCCAGCGTTTCCTCGACCTGGGCCACGAATTGGTCCAGGGAAAGGTCCGTCGCCAGCCGGCCTGCGACTCCTGCCGGGTAGCCCTTATAGTTGCCAAAGGCTGCTACATCTCCCAAGCCAAGCCAATGAGCCAATGTAGAATTGTTGCCCACTTCCTGGTGAAAGTCAAGGGGCAGGTGGGCGGCATAGAGCGATAGGTTGGCATCGCACAGCAGCCCCAACCGGCGGCGGTGGATGCCGGTGATCATGACCGGGCTGCCCCAAAAGAGGCCGTGGTGCACGACCAGAAACTGCGCCCCGGCCGCCTGCGCCCCCTGGAACGCGGCCATGCCCGCATCCACGGCGAATGCCAGGTGGGTGACATTGTCGGCGCCCTCCACCTGTAGGCCGTTGTTGGATCGGTCCTCTATCGTCTTGACCTGCAAGTAGTCGTCCAGGTACGCAACCAGATCATCCCGTTTCATCCTTGCCTCTCCAGTTCATCGGAATTCCAAGGATAGTATAGCATCCTTCCGATGGGGATGCAACCCGTCGTGGACCATCAACTGAGAACGAAAACCGGGCCTTCATCGCTGATGATGAGGGCCCGGTGGATAGTTCCTAACCGGTCAACAGTGCGCAGGTTTTCGCCGCAGCTCTGGAGTGATGGCCTCTATTGTCCCAGCCTTCTGTTCGTTTGATCTACCACCACGCCGGCATCTCAGCCTGCCGGCGGCGTCTGCGGATGAACCACATGAGCGCCAGTAGCAGGAGCAAAAAGCCCAGGAAGGGGACGACGATAGCCAGCACCGCCATTGCCAGCGAAAGCACGTCTTCCACGGTGCTCACCACCGGGTTGAGCGTGCCTCCCGTAGTAACAGTGACGACTGGACGGACGGTGGCCTTGGCCGCGTGTACCCCGCCGGCCACCAGCAGGCCGCTGATCAACGCCAGGATTGGGTGCGCATCGCTGATGACGCCAGCGCTGCCCGCAAAAAGCACGGCCCCTGCCACCGGCCGGATAAACGTCTGGATCGCGTCGTTGACCGTGTCCACGGCCGGCACCTTGTCCACAAGGATCTCGATGAGCAGCAGGACCACCAACGCCCCGATCACCCACCAGCTCTCCAGTGTATCCCACGGTGGGTGTAGCGTGATGAGATCCGTGAAACGCGCCAGCAACGCCACCACCAACAGGGGCAGGT
>CBDUWJ010000418.1:0-2897 GCA_965370895.1 uncultured Anaerolineae bacterium
TCGCCCGCCTCACCACCCCTGCAATCCGGAACCCGCGGTGCTTCATCGACAGGATCAAGCCACCGAGAGCGGCTTTTGTACGAGTTTCCACCAAACCGTATGCACCACCCATCCGCCAGATCTCTTCCCCAAAAACCCATTATGGTGTATACTGGGACCACGTCTATCAAACTATCGGCGGGGGACCATGAGCGCGAAGGACATCATCACCACCATAGCTGAGGAATCAAGCCTGGCCCGGGCCCAGGTGGCGGCCGCCGTGTCCCTGTTCGATGAGGGCAACACCATGCCATTCGTCGCCCGCTACCGCAAGGAGGTGACCGGCGGGCTGGACGAGGAGCAGTTGCGTCAGATAGAGGCCCGGCTGAGCTATCTGCGCCGCCTGGGCGAGCGCCAGGAAACCGTGCTCAGGAGCATCGAAGAACAGGGCAAATTGACGCCCGAACTGGCAGCGGCCATCGAGGCGGCGACGACGCTGCAAGCCGTCGAGGACCTCTACCTGCCCTACAAACCCAAGCGCCGCACACGGGCCACCATCGCCCGGGAACGGGGCCTGGAGCCCCTCGCCGACCTGCTGCTGGCCCAAAAGGATGCTCGCCCTTTGGAGACCCTGGTCGCCGATTTCCTTTGCGATGAGGTGCCCGACGTGCAGACGGCCCTGGCTGGGGCCCGCGACATCCTGGCCGAGCGCTTGACTGAGGATGCGGCGGTGCGGGGCGAGGCCCGCAGCCTGGCGCTAAAGGATGCCTACGTCGTCTGCAGCATGGCTGGAGAGCGTGCAGAGGTGGATCCCGGCGGCAAGTACCGCCTCTACCAGGACACGGCTTTGCCTCTGGCCAAGCTCCGGGCTCACCAGTGGTTGGCTATCAGCCGGGGCGAAAAAGAGGGCGCGTTGAAGGTACGCTTGCAGCTCCCTGACGACGACATCTTGGACCTCATGGAGGTCTGTTTCCTGGCTGGTCCCCGCGCGCCGATGCGCGACCAGGTGCAGGCGGCCATCGCCGACGGCTTCAAGCGCCTCCTGGCTCCCAGCCTGGAACGGGACATTCGCTCCGCGCACACAGACCGGGCCGGTGACCACGCCATCCAGGTGTTCTCGACCAACCTGCGTGGGTTGCTGCTCCAGCCGCCGCTGCGAGGCCGGGTGGTGATGGGCATTGACCCCGGCTACCGCACTGGCTGCAAGGTCGCCGTTGTGGATGCCACGGGCAAGGTTCTGGACGCGGTGACCATCTATCCCCACCAGCCCCAGAAGCGCTGGGACGAGGCCAAAACGATGTTGGATGCATCCATCGAGACAGCAGGGGCAGGCGTGATCGCCATCGGCAATGGCACGGCCAGCCGCGAGACGGAGCAGTTGGTCGCGGAACTCATAGCCGAGGGCCGTTCTGGAAAGCACGCCTTGCAGTACGCCATCGTCAGCGAGGCAGGGGCGTCGGTCTATTCTGCCTCCAGGCTCGCCCGCGCGGAACTGCCCAGCATGGATGTTTCGATGCGCGGCGCGGTGAGCATCGCGCGCCGCCTGCAGGACCCGCTGGCAGAGCTCGTCAAGATCGATCCCCGTTCCATCGGCGTGGGCCTCTACCAACACGACGTGGATCAAAAGAGGCTGTCGCAAGCGTTGGATGCCGCGGTCGAGTCGGTGGTGAATTACGTCGGCGTGGATGTGAACACGGCGTCGCCAGCACTACTGGGTCACGTGGCGGGCCTCAGCAACAAGGTGGCGGCCAACGTGGTTACCCGCCGGGATGAACACGGGGTGTACCAGAAGCGCTCGGAGCTGAAGAAGGTCAAGGGTCTGGGGCCCAAGGCCTACCAGCAGGCGGCCGGATTTCTGCGCGTGCCCGAATCGGCCAATCCGCTGGACAATACGCCCATTCACCCCGAATCGTATCCAGTGGTCCGTGCACTCCTGGAGTTAGCCGAGACCCGCCTGAAGGCGCGGGATATGCTGGGCCGGGTCCGGGCCGTGCGCGATGAACTGGGCCTGTCCGGCCTGGCCGAACTGCTGGGGACGGGCGAACCGACGCTGGCCGATATTCTGGATGGGCTCGGCCGTCCTGGTCGCGACCCTCGCGACGATCTGCCCCTGCCGGTACTGCGCCAGGACGTGCTCAAGATCGAAGACCTGCATGAGGGGATGCGCCTCCGGGGCACGGTGCGCAATGTGGTGGATTTTGGCGCGTTCGTGGACATCGGCGTCAAACACGATGGCCTGGTCCACGTTTCCAAGATGGCGCCCAAAAAAGGCACGGGTTCCCGCTACGTGCGTAACCCCTTTGATGTCGTCGGCGTTGGCGATGTGATCGATGTATGCGTCATCAGCGTGGACCAGGATCGGGGGCGGATCGGCCTGAGTATGAAGGATTGAGATCCCACCAATCCTCGCGGGTCAAAGCCATATCGTAGAACAGCACCTGGTGCGCGGTGCCCTGGCGGCTGAAAAAGCGGCGCAGGTGACGGTAGCGCGGCTCGTGCCGCAGAGTGCGGTAGCTTGAATGCTCGGCTGGCCGGTACATCTGGCCTACCTGTCGAAAGCCCAGGGTCCGGTAGGTGCGCACAGCCCGCAGGTTTGTGGCCGCCACATCCAGGACCATCTGTGCAAAACCCAGCGCCTCGAAGTAGTGATCCAGAAAGAGCTGTAGCGCCTCGGTGCCGTACCCTCGGCCCACAAAGTCGGCGCCCATGGTGACCCCCAGCCGGGCCGATCGACGTCCGTCCATGTCGCGCAGGGTCAGGCTGCCGATGACCCGTTGTTGTTCGTCCCTGACTGTGTAGAGGCGGCGGGAGGAGTCTTTGCTCCGCCACTCGAACCAGCGGATGTGTTCGGCCTTGCTGCGCCGGGGAAAGTCAAAGGGTTGGTAGAGGGGATCGGCAAACGGACGCCACCGCATCAT
>CBDUWJ010000419.1:0-2895 GCA_965370895.1 uncultured Anaerolineae bacterium
CCGCCCGGCTTGAGATCCAGGAAATAGACCTGTTCCGCGTCGCCGGGCACTCGGGGGGCCAACTCGTCAAAGGCCGTGGGTTCTGCCTGTGCCAACTGTCCGCAGCCAGCGATGACCGGCAGGCATAGCGCCAGTATGATTAATGACCTTCCGAACCGTTTCACATTCGCACCTCCCCTGCTCGTGACTTTATTATAACATACTTAGGTATTGGTGTCAAGACCACTGGTGCTGGTTGACCTCGCGGATCGCGCACTTGACAAACTGCAGGGCATGTGATATACTTGCTGATGCATAAGATAATGAGGTAAAAGGGGGCTCATGACTATCCAGGAACAAATGCGCAAAGGGACCACGACGGTCATTATTCTCAAACTTCTCACGGAAGTGGACCGGCCTATGTACGGCTACGAACTCATCAGAGAGCTGGAAGTGCGGAGCCAGGGCTACTTTCGCTTCAAGGAGGGGCTGATCTATCCCCGGTTGCACGAGATGGAGCGGAAGGGCTTCCTCCGATCCGAATGGCGGGGCGAGGAGGGTACCCGCCGTCGCAAGTTCTATGCCATCACCGACCAGGGCCGGCACCGCCTGGAGGAGGAGTTGCAGGGTTGGCGTACGCTGAGCCAGCACGTGAACCAGCTTCTGGGTGTTGAGACGACGTCATGACCGACATCGATGGCCTCGTCTCACGCGTCCGGGCCCAGATGGACCTGGATAGAGAGACCGAGTACGAGGTCTTGACCGAGATCCGTGACCACCTGGAAGAAGCGGTGGCTGAGGCGCGGGCGGAGGGCCTGGACGAGGCAGAGGCCCTGGACCGCGCTGCCAGCCGTTTTGGCCTGGAGAAGGAGGTTGGCAAGGAGCTGCAGGCGGCCCACGCCGGATGGGGCACGGCCGACGCCGTCATAGCCGCCGGGCTGCCGGTGATCTGCGCACTGATCCTGCGTTGGCTGGCCTATGCCCCCGATGGCACGGCTCTGGGCTGGCCCCAACTCCTCAGCCGCCCCGCTTTCTGGATCGTGGCCCTGGCAGCGTTGTTCATCCCTCTGCTCAAGTTCGAACGCTGGCGCTACGCCCTGGTGGCATGGGTCATCTTCTGGGGGCTGACGGTGATTTTTGTCACCCTGCCAGCCCTGCGCTGGTGAGACGCTTCATGCTGATGTTGGATGGGTCTATCACGATCGGGAATCGGGAGCGGTGACCCTTGTGACCCTGCCCGCGCAACCTTTGTGAGCCGTCCTACCCCGGTGTCGGACGGTCTGCCACTGAGTCGAGGAGAGGAAGTATGACCCGGCGAACGAAATTGATACTCGTACCGGCCGCACTCATCCTGCTTCCAGCAATCCTTGTGGCCGCAGCATGGCTCAACACGGTTGTTGTGCTGGAACTCGCCAAACTGGAGGGGATATACTCTACTCCTGAGGACGGTATGCGTGTGCGCGTCACCGAGAGCTGGGTCGATATAGAAAAGGTAGAGATCGTACGCTCAGGCCCCAATGCCTTCGACGGCAGTTATCCACACGTCTGGTTCGTGGGGGCCAATGTCTGGGCGGACCGGCGAGCCGATGGGAAACCGGTCAGCCCGCGGGGGTATGGATCCGCGGGTTCATTCTTCCTGCATGTGCAGGACGGATGGGTGCATGTCCCCGAAGGCAGGTTCCCTGACGTCATCGGTTTCTTTATGGAGCTCTTTGACTACTGGGGATAAAGCCGGCGGTAGCGACTGATCGGAGATAGGGAGGCTGGCGTGAGCGAGGCTATTGCACTTGCCAAAGGCACCCGAAACCCAAACATGATCCGGCAGGCCGCGCAGGGACGCAGTTCGTGGAGCGAGAACCTGGCCGGAATGCTGCCATTCCTGGTCTTTGCACTGGGCATGGTCCTCTATGAGCGCCTGCCGCGATCCTGGGTGGCTGGGCCGATTGGGATGTGGTGCTACGTCGCCCTGTATATCCTCGGGATCATCGGCCTGGGCGTGCAACTGCTGGTCCTGTCGCTAGCGGCGACCCTGGCTCTGGGGGCCACGCGACTGCGACAGGCAAGCGCAAATCCTGGCAACAAGGAGGCCATAAACGCATGAAAGATCTATCAGTAATCGAAACCATCCTGCGCAACCGCCACCACTTTTTCATCGAGATCCGCGATGGAGTGGGGTTGAACGAAAAGATGCGGGCGATGCTCATCTCCAGCATCCTCTTTCTGGCCCTGTACGGAGCGGTGCTGGGCTCGACGCACAGCCTATGGCAGACGCTCAGCTCGGCGTTCAAGCTGCCGCTGCTCTTCCTGGCGACGTTGATTGTCACTGCGCCGACGCTCTACTTTTTCAACGTGCTCTTTGGCTCAAACCAGAGCCTGACCCAGAACTTTGCCCTCATCCTGACGGCCATCACGGTGACGGCGGTGCTGCTCCTGAGTTTTGCGCCCATCGTGGTCTTTTTCCTGCTGACCACGAGCAACTACCAGTTCTTCAAGCTGCTCAATGTGATGATCTTTGCCATCTGCGGCATCGTGGGCGTGGTGTTCCTGAGCCAGGGAATGCGCATCGTGTCGGCCTCGGGCAAGGAGGGGGCAGGAGCCCGGCGCCTCGTGATGTGGCTGTGGATCATCGTCTACGCCTTTGTAGGCAGCCAGATGGCCTGGACACTGCGACCCTTTGTCGGCGCACCAAGTATGAAATTCGAGCTATTCCGCCAACTGGGTGGCAATTTCTACACCAATATCTTTGCCAGCATCGGCGAGATCCTTGGCTTTTTCGTGGTACGGTAGGAGGTGAACATGTCGAAGCAAACGCCCGAAGAACATCCGTCCACCACGGACCAGATTCTCGACCTGCTGCTGGATTCGCTTCTGGAGCGACAGAAGGCCCGCCAGGATCGGCCAGAGTCCAGCCAACCC
>CBDUWJ010000420.1:0-2887 GCA_965370895.1 uncultured Anaerolineae bacterium
GGCGTGCCGGCACGGTAGCCGCCGACGGTGTTGGCCACGACGTCGATGCGGCCAAAGCGCTCGATCGCTGTGCCCACAGCACGCTCCACCGAATCGGCGTCGGTGGCATCCACGGAGCCGATGAGCAAGTGTTCTGACGACCCGACCAGCTCCGGGAACAGTCCCGGAAGCCGCTCAGGTGCGCGATCCAGCAGCACCAGGTGGGCGCCGGCAGCGTGAAACGCCCGGGCCACTGCCTGGCCCAGGTTGCCCGAGGCGCCACTAACCATTACCACACGATCTGAAAAATCAAACATCACTTTGTTCCTCCTTTAGAGTCCAAGTCCGTAACAAGCTGCGCCGAACAGAGCCGTCTTTTCGTTGAGGATGACATAGACCGGTACCTCCGACAGCATCTCGGCGAAGCGTCCCTTGTTGACAAAGGCCGCCATAAAGGTCCCATCCTTGAGTTTCGACAGGATTTTGGGCGGGATGCCCCCGCCGAGGTACACGCCGCCGGTGGCCATCACCTTGAGCGCCAGATTGCCCGCCTCTGCGCCCAGGATGGAGACAAAGGCATTGAGCGTGGCGATGCTCAGCTCACACTCGCCAGCCATCGCCTTCTGTACAATTACCGGCGTCGGATCGGCCGCCCGGCGCAGGGCTTCCGACATCTGTGGCGATTCAGCCGCAAACCGGTTCTCTTTGAGATAGGTGTAGATGGTGGGAATACCGGTGCCCGAACAGACGCGCTCGTAGCTGACGTGGCCGAACTTGCCCATCAACCAGCGCAGCAGCTCGATTTCAAAGAGGCTGGTTGGGGCAAAGTCAGCGTGTCCCCCCTCGGAGGGCAGGACGTGGTAGTGATCGTCCCTATGGCAAAGGACGGCCTCACCCAATCCCGTTCCAGGGGCAATGACCGCCTTGGTCCCACCGCGAGGAGCTGCATCGTTGAGAGCGAACAGATCAGCGGACGGCAGGTGACCCACGCCGTAAGCGGTTGCCTCAAGGTCGTTGAGCAGCTCGGCCTCCTTCAGCCCCAGAGTTTGTTGCAGGCTCGTCTCGCGGATGACCCAAGGCAAGTTGGTAGCGGTCGACTGCCCGTTGACGACAGGACCGGCAACACCGAAAACGGCCTTGTCTATCGACACGCCCGCTCCTGCCAGGAACTCCTGGACAACGTCCTCCAGCCTGGCATAGCTGGCGCTCTTGAACGTGGCCTGCATCTTGGGGGTCAGCCCGGTATCGGACGAAAAGATGGCTAAATTGGTTTTTGTCCCTCCGATGTCGCCGGCGAGTAGCATGTCCACTCTCTCCCTACCCTGTGATGTCAGGTCCTCTGGCATCAAAATTATTATGATTACAATAGCATAAAATCAGCTATTTGTCAACTCGATGTTCCCCAGAGACGCGGCTTCTCACGGCGTTCCCCCCCGAAAGCCCTGATGTGCATGAACCGGCAAAGATGCACCCGCAGCACTCTGTCATGCTCAGTGCAGGCATCGCCGGCGAACCCCAGTTTCGACGCTTTCGGGGAGGTATTGGTCTACAGGAAAGAACCGGCGATGAACAACCAGTAGTAGACCAGGTAGGCCCCAGCCCCCGCCAGGAACAGAGCACTCAGGCGATGGACGTGGGGCATCGCTGCGCGCAACCCTTTGTCCACCGCTCCTTGAAACAGCGCAGCCCCTATCGTCACGGCGATGAGAATCGTTCCCATGCCCAGGCCATAGCCGATGAACTGCACGAAAGAACTCAGAAGGCCCTGGCTCCCCAGAGAGCTGCCGACCACCACCAGGAAGATGGGCAGCGTGCAGCTCAGCGAACCTACGGCGTAGGCGACGCCGAACAGGAACACGTTCCGCAGATTCCGCTGGGGAGTAATGGCCACCCGGCTGGCAGCCATGATGCCCAGGGTCCGGTGCGTCACCAGGAGCCATAAGCCCAGGAGGACCATGCCCGCGCCGATAGCCACTCCGGCGTAGGGGAACACGCTGATCAACCATTGTCCACCGGCAGCGATGACAAGCCCCACCGCGGCCAGGATGACGAGGAACCCAGCCGTAGCCACCAGACCCAGGGCCAGTGCGTTCAGAGCCCGCCTGGCCGCTGGCTGCTCGTAGTAGCCCATTTCCTGGGTACCCAGGTGGTAGGAGATATAGGTCGGCAACATCAGGAAGCCGCAGGGATTCACGCTGGCGACCATGCCCGCCGCAAATGCCCAGCCTATCGGGAGCCAGCCGGCCACACTGGCCACGGCCGCCTCGACACCATCGCGCACGCTGATCATCAAGAACAGAAGGCCTCCAACGATCACAACCGAGATCAGGACGGAGGCCAGCACAGCCCTCCGGTTGGTCTCTTTCTGCCCAGTATCTAGATTCGCTGTCGAATTCGCTACTTCACTCATTGACATCTCCTTTGCTCAGGACCAGCGCTGTTTCACACTACTCTCCTGGACTCCTGAACTGCTCAGGGCGGGTCCGCGACCCGTGACGCAACGCCAAATAAGTCTGTAATCGCCAGATCACGGATCTGGCTGGACAGGGTGAGACCTGGTTTCTCGGGCTCAAGACCCTGCCGAAGCTGCCAGCAACTCTTGGACCAGTTCCGTCAGCTTTTCCTCGGTCAGAAGTCCGGTCCACTGCCGCAGGATCTCGCCATTGGGCTTGACAAAGTAGGTGGTCGGCATTCCGATGAGACCATAGGCCTTGATCACGCCTGCGTCGCTGGTGGTGCCCACGGGGTAGGTGACCCCCAGGTCTTGGACCAGGCGCTCGCCGTCCTCGCTGGAACCCAGATTGGTAAAGGGACCCACGTCCAGTCCAAAGAGGATGACCTCATCCCCAAACTTGGTGCTCACCTCCTGAAAGTCCGGCATTTCGAGACGGCACGGGGGGCATAGTCC
>CBDUWJ010000421.1:0-2875 GCA_965370895.1 uncultured Anaerolineae bacterium
TTCCGGTGGTGATCAGCCCGACCGCTGCCCGTTTCTACGTCCTGACCCACGCCAGTCTGGACGACGGGAAAGGCAACGTACGCCCCCTGGAAGCCTATACCTGAGTGGAGGCGCAGGCCTTCCTGCCACTGGTGCTCAGACAGCACTGGACACCTGGTTGAGCCGGCAGTCCTTTCCGCAACGCTCCGAGTTCCAGAGTTAGCCCCCTATTGGGTGCCTTCTGCAAACGCCATCCACGACTTTGCCCCCGCCGCCGCCGCATGATATAATGCACCCTGTCCCGGACAGTGTAGCTTGTGTGAGTTTTGCCCGCGATTTCCGCCACGTCGCAGGGCGGAATCATGTGGTGAAACCAGCTCAACCTGCAGAGAGGCGGAACACCCAGGGAGCTTGATCTATTGCCTGGGCACGCCAGGCATTCGTGACCTTCCAGAGGAGCAAGCGATCTGCTCATGACCAGAGAGCCTGGCAATGCCGCTCGGCTATTATGACCCGGTCAGCCATGACCGGTAGGGGACGAGCATGCACCCAGTTCGGTGCCAGTCCCTGGACGCCGTCTTCTCGCGGTGGATTGGCCATCGCCTGGCGGCCCGGAAAGGCAAGCTTCGGCCCCACGATACAGGCGATGTGTACACAACCTTACGCCCTGGCGCAGGCGCAAGGTGATGCACTCCTGTCGGTCACACTTTCGGACCGGGTTGGTTGTTCGAACCCGGTCCGCATCCACCGCCCCACCCACTGGAAAGCGGCCGGATGTGGCAAGCATTCCAGAGCGCTCGGTTTATCTCTTGGACCTTGACCAGAGGAGGGAGACTTGAAACTACACGAATACCAATCGAAGCGGATCTTTGCCCAATACGGCGTGCCGATTCCCGGGGGCGATGTAGCTGCCACACCTGAGCAAGCACGTCAGATCGCCAGCCGCTTGGGCAAACGGGTCGTCGTAAAGGCCCAAGTTCTGGTGGGCGGCCGGGGCAAGGGCGGGGGAATCCGCCTGGCCGACGACCCGGACGAGGCGCAACAGGTCGCGGGCCAGATCCTGGGCATGAACATCAAAGGCCTGACCGTCAAGAAAGTCCTGGTGGACGAGGCTGCGGACATTGCCACCGAGATCTATCTGGGCGTTGTGATTGACCGCACACTGCGGCGGCCGGTGATGATGGCTTCGGCCGAGGGCGGCGTCGAGATCGAAGAAGTGGCCCGCGCCACGCCGGAACGGATCGTAAAAGTCCCCATTCACCCCTTCCTCGGTCTGCAGCCGTACCAGGGGCGGGAGTTGGCCTTTGGCATTGGCCTGCCCAAAGAACTCGTGCGCGATTTCGTCAAGATCGCGCAGGGGCTCAGCAACGCATTTGTAGGCTGCGACGCCTCGCTGGCCGAAATCAATCCCCTGGTGGTAACAGGTGACGGCAAGCTGCTGGCCGTGGATGGCAAGATGTTGCTGGACGACAACTCTCTCTTCCGCCACTTTGAGCTAGCCGAGATGCGTGATGTGGACGAGGAGACGCCAGAAGAACAAGAGGCCCGCCGCCACGGCCTAAGTTACGTCAAACTGGACGGCGAGATTGGCTGCATGGTGAATGGCGCCGGGCTGGCCATGGCCACTATGGACATCACCAAGTTGTACGGCGGTGAGCCAGCCAATTTCCTGGACATCGGCGGCGGGGCCCAGGCGGACAAGGTTACCGCTGCCTTGCGCATTATCCTCTCTGACCCGAACGTCAAGGCCGTGTTGTTCAACATCTTTGGGGGCATCACCCGCTGCGACGAAGTGGCGAGAGGCATCTTGGAAGCACTCAGGGAAGTGCCGACCCAGGTGCCGATGGTGACCCGGCTGGTGGGTACCAACGAAGAGGAAGGTCGCCAGATTCTGGCCCAAGCCGACATGATTACTGCTGCCACGCTGGCCGAGGCGGCTCAGAAGGCCGTTACTGCGGCGCGAGGGGAGTTGTAGAGATGAGCATTCTGGTCAACAAAGACACAAGGTTAGCTGTGCAGGGGATCACCGGCAGGGAAGGCGAGTTCCACGCCCGGCAGATGTTGGAGTATGGGACCAACATCGTGGCTGGCGTGACGCCGGGCAAGGGGGGAGGCTGGGTGGCCGGCATTCCCGTGTTCGACACCATGCGTGAGGCAGTGAACGCCACCGAGGCCAACGCTTCGATCATCTACGTGCCAGCTCGTTTCGCCCCCGACGCTATTCTGGAGGCGGCCGATGCCGGAATCGCGCTGGTGGTATGCATCACCGAGGGGATTCCGGTGCTGGATATGATCAAGGTCCGAGCCCACCTGGACTGCACGGACACGCGCCAGATCGGGCCGAACTGTCCTGGCATCATCACACCAGGGGAGGCCAAGGTAGGCATCATGCCTGGCCACATCCACACGCCTGGCCCAGTCGGCCTGGTGTCACGCAGTGGCACTCTGACGTACGAGGTAGTCCACGCGCTGACAGAGAAGGGATTGGGCCAATCCACCGCTATCGGCATCGGCGGCGATCCTATCATCGGCACCGACTTTATCGACGCACTCGGTCTTTTCGAAGAGGATCCGCAGACTGAGCAGGTCGTGCTCATTGGCGAGATCGGCGGTAGCGACGAGCAGCGTGCGGCCGAGTTCATCACCCGAAGCATGAGCAAGCCCGTGACGGCCTTTATCGCCGGCCAGACCGCCCCCCCTGGCAAGCGGATGGGTCACGCCGGGGCCATCATTGAGGGTGGCGAGGGCACGGCCGCAGAAAAGATAGCCGCCTTTGAGGCAATAGGGGTACGTGTGGCCAAGCACCCTGGCGAGATTGCCGAACTGGTAGCCCAACTGGCCTGAGCTGCCACCGTCAAGCGGACACTGAGAAATGAGGACCAATCCTGAGCCATTC
>CBDUWJ010000422.1:0-2875 GCA_965370895.1 uncultured Anaerolineae bacterium
AGATGAACGCGGATAGAAACAGACGGGCCCTTGTGGGATCCCGTTTCTTGTCCCGTCCGGAACAAAGCTGAGACAACGGCTTGGGCCCAAGGTCCGGCAAAGCCCTCGGTCGAACTCTGCTTGTCCCGCTCCCAGTGTGTTCGGCGCCCTGCATGCCGCAGGGCCTTTCCACGTCGTTATTGTAACATCTTTCTCCAAGGAGGCCAAGTGCGGACGCCTCCGGTAGGGTCATCTGCTTGCGACTTTGCCGCAGCCCCAGGCGGGCCGCGGAAGGCTTTGACAATAGCCGCGGTTTCTCACCTAATGGCTTGTGGCGGCGCGCAGGTCTATGCCGGAGAGCGGACGCCGGAGTGGTTTGAGGTGCGGTTGCGGGAGGGCGACCCCGACGTGTCTTTCTCCTACCGTTTGGCAGCCAAGCGCTTGGGGTGTGAGCAGCAGCATCTGGACCGGGCGTCGTGGGCGGACGACGATCCAGACCTCTATCCAGAGAAGCGGGTGGCCAGGGAGCGCACGGCGGAGGGCATCTGACCCGGGGAAGCAGAACCGCCAACCACGGCACCGTAGGCGGGGCAGCTTTTTCCTCCGCTCAGAATCCAAGGGCGGATGACGGGTAGCCCAATCTACGCCGATAGTGGGGTCTCCTGGGCCATTGTGACGTGCGCCGGAAAGAGAGTTCACTAGCCTGGAGCCGGAAAGGCACTGGCCAAGTGGTCAGGGCCTTGTCCGGTTCCAGGTTCAGCCGCGCCGAGGGCGCAGCGCCGCCGGCACGTCTTACGCATGCGCAATCGGGCCAGCCATATTCATTGAAGATCTATCGTCAGATCCCGGCCCGATGCACCTGCGGCTGGCGAACAGAGTCAGACCCATGTCAGCCTGGTGACCATGGTCACCCAGATTCTGCTCCCACACTCTGGGGTGATACTCCGCCGGAAGGGTAGCGTATCTCTTTCGGTGGAAATGCCGCATCAGGCTCGTCCGTCGTCGCCATCCCCCCCGCTTCCAAAGGAAGCGCCTCCTCCGCAGAGGGCACACGCCGGGACAGTGAGACAGTGACACAGTAAACCGGTCGTCCATGCTGAAACGCGCCCTCACCGGGTCTGCACCATTTCCGGGCCTTGCCCGCGATCACCGTACACCTCACACCTCCCCAGCCACCCATTCGCCCGCCTCACCACCCCTGCAATCCGGGACCTGCGGTTCTTCACCGAAAGGATTAAGCCACCGAGAGCTGCATAGGTGCGAGTTTCCACCGAATCGTATACATCACCGCCAGGAGTCTGTCGTTGCACTTTCGAGCTTATTGAGGTATACTGAGATGCAGCCGACTATGCATCCCACTCAGCGGAGGAGTGCTAGATGTACGACATCTGGAGCAGGAACATCCTGGACAATGTGGGTCTAGTGCAGCAAGATGCTGGGCCTGCCTCTGTCATAGTGGTATCTGGAAGCAAGTCGGATCAGGCGTACTGGGGCCTACACCTGGCGCACACATCTCGTGACGTGTTTCGTAATGATGGAAGCACATCTGTGACTTCTGTGTACGAAGAGTTTCTGAAGGGCAATTTCCTGGGCACCTTCAACGCCTGGGCAGAAGCCAGGCCAGCCATGGTGGCCAGTGGGAAAGAGCTGCCGGATGTGGGCTTGATGAGCATGGTCTTTGGCAAAGGCAAGCGCCTGAGTCCCTTTACCCAGGCGCTGGGCAACCGCAAGGCGGCCTTCCCCACACCCCTACGAGGTCCAACAGCGGGAGTGTACCTGCGTACTGTGGACCTGGCTAATCTGTATTCGAATACCTGGATACGGCACCTGGCTGATAGCGGGTTCAGGGGCATGATCGTCAAGTGGGGGGATGAAGCGGTCATCCCCGGCGTGAGATGGGACCCTGACGTGCACCATCTTGGCGACGTGGACGCCGTCCGCTTTGTGTGGCTCACTGAAATCACCAAAGACCTCGCCCGCGAGAAGGAATGGGTCGTGATCGATGCACGCACCGGACTGATGAAGTTCCAGTTCTCCAGGCAAGACCCAAGCACATTGCAGAGCAGAGTCGCATCACTTGGGCAAGGCGTGCACAAGGTCGGAGTTAACCTCGGCAGTTTGGCCATCAGCTATCAATTCCTGGATACAGCCCTGGACGTTCTGGGCGACGATGTGCTTGATCCCCAAAAGTGGGCCAACTGGGATCCCTATGCCTGGATAGCGCTGTGCTGCCGGGACGAATCTGAGTGGCGGGCAGAAGCGGCGCACGAGGATCGGATAGGCGGAACTGGAATCCGAGCGCTGGAGGCACGCTACCCGGATTTCTACTGCAAGATCGCTCAGGTGCGTAGTGCCCTGGAAGCGAAAACAGGCCGTGCCCTTGCCATTGGTACCTTGGACTTTGGGGAGACCTTCTGGACGGACCTGGGCCTGCATCAAACGCTGAGGCAGACCATGGATGCCCTGACCAGGGGATCGGATCGGGGCAGGGCGACTCGAGAACTGTTTGGCATACCTCATGACCGGGATGACAGGGGGAACATCGTGGTCGGAAGTACAGTTCCCGAGTCTGCTGACATCCGGGATTCGGTCATCGTTGACTCTAGCTTGCTCGACCCGGATTCTGTCATCCATCAAGGGGTGGTTATCGGCGGCAGTCATAAGAAGCTAATGATGCCGCATGGAGGTTCCGCGCTCTTTTGCACCGCAGATCACCTTGTGTTCACAGGACCGCATGGAGTCGCCTTCCGAACCATTGGATCCCATGTTCGGACAACCCGCCGTTCCCCGGAGGCGTCCGCGATCAAAATACCCGAGGGCGGCAGGCACACCAGTCTCCTTCTCCCTGAAGGGCCAGAAGCCATGGTCTCAAATGAGTCAATCCTGGACTATGGTG
>CBDUWJ010000423.1:0-2869 GCA_965370895.1 uncultured Anaerolineae bacterium
TCGGCTGCACGATTGCTCGATCCCTATTTTGGCAACTCGCTCATCATCTGGGCGGTGCTCATCGGCATGACGCTGCTCTACCTGACGGTGGGGTACTATGTCGGCGGCAAGTGGGCCGACCGGCAACCATTCCACCGGGTATTGTACCAGATCACAGCCTGGGCAGCGTTTTTCATCGGATTGATCCCCTTTGTCGCCCGGCCGGTGCTGCTCTGGTCGGTGCGGGGTCTTGCCGATTACAACGCCAGCATCCTGGTCGGCTCGCTTTTGGGCGTCGTGGTGCTCTTCTCTGTGCCAGTCATGCTGCTGGGGTGTGTGTCGCCCTTTGCCATTCGCCTCTCGATGGGGGACGGGGGGGTAGAATCGTCAGGCAGCACTGCGGGCGGACTCTATGCCCTGTCCACGGTGGGCAGCTTGATGGGCACCTTCCTGCCGGTGCTGGTCCTCATCCCCAACATCGGTACGCGGAACACCTTTCTGCTCTTTTCGACTGTGCTGTTGGCCATCTCGCTGGTGGGCCTCTTCTCGACGCTCAAGGTCCGCGCCCTGCCCTACCTGCTCATGCCGGCAGTGCTGGCAGCATTGATCATCGTCTTCCCCGGGGGCGTCATCAAACCGGTCCGGGCTGGCGAGCTGCTCTACGAGACCGAATCATCGTACAACTACATCCAGGTGGTGCAGAGCGGCGACGAGGTGTGGTTGTACCTCAACGAAGGCGAGGGTGTGCACTCGGTCTACAATCCCGACTCGGTGCTGCTGGGGGGCGTCTGGGATTACTTTCTGATCGCGCCCTATTTCAACAACCCACCCTTTACCGCCGACCAGGTGGGCAGCCTGGCCCTCATCGGCTCGGCTGCGGGAACCGTGTCCAAGCAGTACACGGAAATCTATGGTCCGATCGCCATTGACGGTGCCGAGATCGACCCCGAGATCATCCGTGTGGGCCGCGAGTATTTCGACATGAACGAGCCGAACCTGAATGCTGTGGCCCAGGACGGGCGCTACTTCCTGGCTAACAGCGCGCGAGAGGACTCGCGTAAGGAGTATGATGTCATTGCCATCGACGCCTACCGCCCGCCCTACATCCCCTTTCACCTGACCACCCGCGAGTTCTTTGCCCTGGTTCGCGAGCACCTGACCGAGAACGGTGTGGTGGCCATCAACGCTGGCCGCACCCGCACCGATTGGAGCCTGGTGGAGGCGCTGGCCAGCACCCTCAAAGCCGAGTTCCCCAGCGTCTACACCGTGGACCTCGCGCAACCTGATCAGGACCTGGCCAACGTCTTGATCGTGGCCACCAAACAGCCGACCCGGCTAGAGAACCTGGTGGCCAACACGGCGTTGATGGCGTCCATCCCTTCGGGGATGGGCCACCTCCTACAGCAGGTGGCGCGAGATGCCGCACCCAGGGCCGCGGAATTCACAGAGCCCACCCTGGTGTTTACCGATGACAGGGCTCCCGTGGAACAAGTGGTGCACGGCCTGATCCTCAGCTTTGTGGTGGGGCAGTAGGGGCCTTCCTGCAAGGGCTGGCGACTGGCCCTCCAATCTGCGGGGACGTCCGCTCCTTACTATCAGGTCTGGCGTCACAGCTTCGAACGATGCTCGCGCAACGCCTCTGGCTCCCAACGGCGCGTCCATCTCTAACAGAACTCTAACACCCATCACATGTTCTTCTAACACGGGCTGGATAGAATGGCCTTGAGCAAGATCGCGTTGGGAGTTGTACTATGGATATGAATCGTTTTACCGAAAAAGCACGGGATGCTCTGGTCCAGGCGCAGAGCCTGGCAGGAGAACATAGCCACGGCCAGATTGAGGGCGAGCACTTGTTGCTGGCCCTGCTGCGCCAGTCGGACGGCGTGGTGCCGCTGGTTGTGCAGGGCCTGGGCTTGCAGGCGGGCATGCTGGCCCAACAACTAGAAGGTGAACTGGCAGGCAAGCCCCAGGTGTACGGGGGAACGGCCCAGGTCGGGCTGTCGCGGGAGCTTCAGCAGTCGCTGCAGAGGGCGGAAAAGCTTGCCAAAGAGATGCACGACGACTTTGTCTCCACCGAACACCTGTTGCTGGCGCTGACCGAAGACCGGGCCGGGAATGTAGCGCGGTTGGTGCAGAGCTTTGGTCTAACCAAAGACGCCATCCTGCGAGCGCTGGCCAGCATCCGCGGCAGTCAGACTGTCACATCGCAGACGCCGGAGAGCACCTACCAGGCCCTGGACAAATACGGCCGGGATCTGATCAAGCTGGCGCGGCAGGGCAAAATGGACCCCGTCATCGGACGTGACGAGGAGATCCGCCGGGTGATCCAGGTGCTGAGCCGCCGCACCAAAAACAACCCGGTCCTCATCGGCGAACCGGGCACGGGCAAGACGGCCATTGTCGAGGGACTGGCCCAGCGCATCGTACGCGGCGACGTGCCGGAGGGGCTGAAGGAGAAGCGCCTGATACAGCTCGACCTGGCGGCCATGATTGCCGGCGCCAAGTTCCGGGGCGAGTTCGAGGAGCGGCTGAAGGCGGCCCTCAAAGAGATTACCGACGCCGAAGGGCAGATCATCGTCTTTCTCGACGAGCTCCATACAGTGGTTGGTGCGGGCGCGGCCCAGGGGGCCATGGACGCCAGCAACATGCTCAAGCCCATGTTGGCCCGCGGTGAACTCCACATGGTGGGGGCTACCACCCTGGACGAATACCGGGAACACATCGAAAAGGACGCCGCCTTGGAGCGGCGCTTTCAGCCGGTACTGGTAGATGAGCCGACGGTGGAGGAGACGATCAGCATCTTGCGTGGCCTGAAGGAGCGGTACGAGGTGCACCATGGCGTGCGCATCCAGGATTCGGCTGTCATCGCCGCTGCAACGCTATCGGATCG
>CBDUWJ010000424.1:0-2860 GCA_965370895.1 uncultured Anaerolineae bacterium
GCTTCCTGAACCTCCAGATCGACGCCCTCCAGAGTCAGTTCCTCAAGCCGGTCGAAGGCGCTCTCCCAACCGCTTTGACCCAGCGCCCAGATGGCCGTCAACTGAATCTCGCGGTCATCAGAGTAGGTCAGGCGCCACAGGTCTTTGCCTGCTTCCGTCAACTGCAGCTCGCCAACGCTGCGGATGGCTTCCCGTTGGAGCTCGGGATCAAGATTGAACAGCTCGGTGCGGAGGATGCTGCTCCAACGCACGCCGCCGCTGCGTCCCATGCCAAAGATGGCGCTGAGTTTCATGTTGTGGTCCGGGTGGGCATAGGCCTCCTCGATGATGGTCAAGACCGCATCGTCGCTGAGGAAGCTGAGAGCCTCTACGGCAAACCGCCGCTCGTCGAGCGACCTGGTCTCGTCTCCGTAGATGCCGAACAGATACTCTCGGACCTTGTCGAAATCCTCTTCCGATGGTTCGTCGGCGCGAGCGATCTGCTCCAAAGGGCCGAAATCGAAATCATGGTCGGCTATCTCTGCCTCATATGTGTAACAGCCCAGGGTGCGGATGGCCTGGCAGCGGACTCGCTCGTCGGGGTCCTGCTCGGCAGCCGCAAACAACGGCGGGATGAACTCTGGCTGTGGATAGAACCACAGCCCCCTTATGGCCAGCACCCGCACCTCGGGTTCGGGATCGTTCAGGTGGTCGTTCAGCACCGTAGAGTAGTCTGTGGCATAGTCAGGGGCTTCGACGATCCGCTCCAACCATGCAATCCGTTCCGCCTTTGACAACTCGTATCCATTCGTCATGCTCTCCTCCTTCCCTCGTGAGCCTGGAGGGCTCTTGAAGCGTGATCTCGCCGTCCCACATCGGGCAGGCGCGTTGGGCAATGACCACCGCCAATTGGTCCGCAGTCAGCCCTTCTTCGATTGCCGTCTCGGTGGCCTGAGTGTCGTGCGGATCCACGACCCGAATGATGTCAGCCCCGGCTGCCCGAGCCAGCGCGGCGAGGTCCACCGGTTTGCGCGACTGCTCCCGGGCGTCGTGCCCCGTGGCGGGGTGGGGTTGTCCACCAGAGAGGGCCGTCGTCTCATTGGCCAGCACGATCACCAGGAGACCCACTCCAGCCTGAGCTGCGTCGATCAATTCCCCCAGCCCGCTGTGCAGAAAAGCCGAATCGCCGGAGAGGGCGACGAGCTTCTGGGGGATGCCGGTTCGGGCCAGGCCCGCTGCCAGGCCGATGCTGGAGCCCATGCCATACTTGACGTCGAGGATCTCCCAGGGCGGCATCTGGGCGCGCACCATGCAGCCGGTCTCGCCAGTGACGACAAAGCCGTCCCGCCCGCCGTGGCGCTCCATGACAGCCAGTAAGGCTTCCAGGGTGGGGATGTAGGGGCAATCGTCGCACAGGGGCTGCCGGCTGGGCATCGTTCGGCTCTTAGGCTGCTCCAACGGCCACTTCCAATCGGGTGGGAGGGCGGCTACCGCGGCTACCGCTTTGGCGATGTGGACGGCAAAAAGCTCGCCCGCGCCAGGAACATGCCCGCTGCCGCGGCCATAGACGGGCAATATCAGGCCAGCCCGCTGGGCGATGGCCTGGACCTGGGTTTCGACGTAGGGTGCGGTTTCCTCCAGCACCAGGACGGCATCGATCTTGCGCAGAAACCGGGCAATCCGTCCAGTGGGCAGAGGATAGAGGGTGGTTAGGCGCAGCAAGCGCAAGGAAGGATCGTCGCTTGCTGCCAGAACTTGAGCCAGCTTGTGATAGGCGTAACCGGCGGCGATAATGCCTTTCCGGCCTGTCCCGGTCTGCTCATTCCAGGGCGACTGCTCGAATTCGGTCTGAACCTGGTGCATTTTGGCTTGCAGTTGCCGGTGAAAGGCCACGACGTGAATGGGCAGGACGTTGAAGCGATCCCCCTGGCGCTCAAAGCGGGCTGGCTGGTGGGGGGCTGCAGTGTCCGGCGGGGGAACAAGGTCAGTCCAGTCAAGGGCCAGAGCCCGTGTGGTCCGGATGGCGACCGGTACTTTGAATCGCTCTGACAGCTCAAAGGCATAGCGCATTACAGGACGGGCCTCGGTAGCGGTTGTGGGTTCAAAGAGGGGAATCTCGGCGGCGGCGACCAGGAGGCGGGAGTCCTCTTCGTTCTGCGAGCCCCAGCCGCCTGGGTCATCGCCGACCAGGATGACAAAGCCGCCATCGCCACCGGCGAGGTTGCTGACCATCAGAGAGTCCAGGGCCACGTTGAGGCCCACGCTCTTGAGACAGAGGAGCGACCGGAACCCGGCCAACGAAGCGCCAAATGCGGCATCAAAGCCCGATTTCTCGTTGATGGACCACTCGATGCGCACCCGGTCGCCGGCCAGGCGCAACAATGCTTCCACCGTAGCCGTGCTGGGGGAGCCGGGGTAGCCGGTAACGAACTGCACCCCCGCCTCCAGCGCCCCGTAGGCCAGGGCTTGGCTGCCAGTGATCTGGTGGGCTGTCATGCTGCCTGGTAGCCGGCTGCCGCAGCGGCGACGCCCGCGCCCACCTCAAATTGGTACCCGCAGCCTGCCAGACCCACTTCCAGGGCGCCGATGGTGGCCAGTAGATCGCCCAGCCTGGCGGCCCCCATGTGGCCGATGCGAAAGTACTCGGCCTTGATCTCTGGATGCAGGCCCCCGGCCAGGACGGCGCCGGCCTCCTTGATACGGGGCAGCAGTTCTGCCCCGGTGATGGGCTCGGCTGTAAGCGAGGATCTGGGATATCGCGGCGCGGTCATGGTGTGGGCGGCAAAGTTCGGTTCCAGCGGAACCTGGCCCAAGCCCAAGGCGGCGATGGCTCGCTGGCAGGCGAGGCCCAATGCCCTGTGCCGCCGGAATCGGGCGTCCA
>CBDUWJ010000425.1:0-2839 GCA_965370895.1 uncultured Anaerolineae bacterium
CTGTCGCTCAGAATGACAGATTTCGTTGGGGTGCTTTCCAAATGCGATTGCCCTACATCGGTAGCCAGAAGAAGGCCAGGGCCAGGATGAGATAGATGGTCAGTAGCATGGCCCCCTCCAGCCAGTTCGACTCGCCATCCAAGGATACGAAAGCGGCGATCAGCGACGCCGCCATGAGGGCGATCAGCTCAAACTGGTCAAAGACCAACGTCAGCGGATTGCCCATCAGCAGGCTGATGAATACCAGCAACGGCGCGACAAAGAGGGCGATCTGCAAGCTGGACCCCACCGATATGGCCAGGCTCAGCTCCATCTTGTTTTTGCCCGCTGCCTGAACCGCCACCAGGTGCTCGGCCACGTTGCCGATGAGGGGGATAATGATGATGCCCAGGAAGAACTGGCTTATGCCAACTTCGAGCACTACGTGTTCCACCGAGCCCACCAGGATCTCGCTCATCCAGACAATAGCCCCCGTTGAGAGCAACAGCACGACACCGGCCCTGGCCGGCGACCAGTGGGCCGCTTCCTCTTCGGTGACGGCGTGTGACTCGGCCTCGTGGGGATCCTCGCCAGGATTGCGGAATTGGTAGATCAAAGCCAGCACGTAGAGTCCAATCAACAATCCGGCCACGCCGAGACTGAGGTATTCCACTGCGTCGTGGTTGACTATCTCGATGCCGTGGCTAAAGATCGAGGGGACAACCAGAGCCGCCACAGCCAGCACCAACAGCGTGGCGTTCAGCCCCGCGTGGCTGCGGTTGAATCTCTGCGTTCCATGTCGCAGCCCCCCGACCAGGATGCTCAGGCCCAGAACCAGAAGGATGTTGCCCAGGATCGAGCCGGTCAGCGAGGCACGCACCAGTTCTAGCATATGCTCGTTGATGGCCGGGTTCAACAGGCCCTCGCGAATGGCCACGATGGCGATGATCAACTCTGCGGCATTGCCCAGAGTGGCATTGAGCAGCCCCCCGATACGGGGTCCGGTGTGCACGGCCAGCGCCTCCGTGGCCTGGCCCAGCAGCCCCGCCAGCGGGATCATCGCCAGACTCGAGGCAACAAAGACGATCATCGGGTTCCAGCCGGCCAGTTCGGCCACGATGGCAGCGACGACAAAGATCAGCAGGATATTGAGATACTTCACTCTGTCTCTCCCTCCGGATCCTGTCCGCTCTTACCTTCCTTCTCGAGTGCGACAGGCGGGCTGTAGGGCTCTTTGACCGGTCCCCAGCCCCCAGCCTCGCCTCCGGTCAACCGCCAGGTGTGGTACATGCGATGGAAAGCCGTAAACAGCGTCGTCAGGGCCAGGACGATCAGGGTGATAAGAATCTGATCCAGCAGCATGCCCACGATCATGATGGCCACGCGAGGGACGCGCGTCATAAAGCCCACCTTGCAGGACACGCCCACCGCCTCGGCTCGCGCACGGGAATAGCTAACCATCAGCGAGCCGACAGTGGCCACCAGGATCAACGGGATCTCATACAGCCCGCCTACCTGGGCATAGTAGATGATCAATCCCAGGAATACGATCGACTCCTCGAAACGATCGATGCTCGAGTCGAGAAAGGCGCCAAAGCGGCTGCCCTTGCCGCTGACCCGGGCCAGTGTCCCGTCCAGCGCGTCGAACACGGCGGCAAAGATGTAGGCCACTCCCGCCCAGCGCATCTCGCCCAACGCGGCCAGGACGGCCACCCCGATGGTCAGGACCAGGCCCATGCTGGTTACCAGGTTCGGCGAAACGTTCCAACGGGCCAGCGCCTGCCCCACCACCTCCAGGGCCGGCCGGCTGATATCGCGGGCTTTTCGATCGATGATAGACATGCTTTCTTTTCCTCTCTGGGTCGGCGCACACCGGCAGTAAGCGCTCTCAACAGCACTGTGAGGGGCCATCAGTCGTCCGCTGGCCAGACCGGTGCTGCCAGCAACCATTGCTCCGGGTGCCTGGCGATTTGCCGCTCGACGGCCGCCACCACCAGCTCCATCCCGGCCGCCACGTCGGCTTCCTCATCTCCTGTCCGCGGCAGGTCCAGCGCCGGTTCGATCTTTGCCAGGAACGAATCATCAGGGAGACGTAGGGCAAAGGCTGGCAGCAGAGGCGCACCCGTGCGCAACGCCACCCGCACGGATCCGTCGGGCAGGCGAGTCGGCGAGCCAAAGAAGCTTATGATCCGGCCGCTGCCCGTGACGTCTCGATCCGCAGGCAGGGCAACGAGCTCCCCCCGTTTCAGCGCCCGGAACAGGCCCATCATCGGCTCGTCAGTAGGAATCAACTTCAGGCCGTGGCTCGTGCGCAACTTGAGCGTATACTGGAAGAGGCGCTCGGGCTGAATGCGCTGGACCGGCGCCGAGGCCGGCATCCCCCGCACGACGGAGAACTGCATGACCAGGTCCACGTTTCCCAGGTGTGCCGAGATCACAATGGCGCCCCGGCCCAATGCCAGTGCCTGCTCCAGGTTTTCCCAGCCCTCCACCCGGACCAGGTCTTTGACCTCGTCGTCGGTAAGGCGTCCCACGCGGAAGAGGTCGTAGTGGCTCTTGTTGATGTTCACGCATGCCTGGCGGACCAGCGCCTGTACCTGCGACTCGCTGGCATCCGGCCCTACCACGTGGCGGATGTTGTCCGTCAGAGCGCGCCTGATCCGTGGGGAGAGAACGTAGAGCAGCCACCCGGTCCAGCCGGCCACCCAGTACCCAACCCGCGGCGGCAGACGGCCCAGCAGGCCCCCCAGCAAGCGATACGTTCCGTACGTGAAAAGGTCGCGCACTGGGTCCTTCCCCTCCTGCAGTAAACCGCGAGCATCTTACCAAAAAAGACCACCTCTGTCAAGCTTGTCAATAG
>CBDUWJ010000426.1:0-2838 GCA_965370895.1 uncultured Anaerolineae bacterium
GTCGTCGCCATCGGCGGCAACTCACTGATCCTCGACAGGCAGCACGAAGACGTAGCTTCCCAGCAGGACGCCGTTCGGGAGACGTGCAAGCACATCGCTGACATGGTCGAACGCGGCTGGAACCTGATCATAACCCACGGGAACGGACCGCAGGTGGGCTTTATCCTGCGCCGCAACGAGCTGGCTGCTCACGAGGTGCACACCACGCCACTGGATATCATCGGCGCCGACACACAGGGCTCCATTGGGTACATGATCGCCCAAGCCCTGGAGAACGAGTTCAAACAACGCGGGATTCATCAGCCCATCGCCGCAGTGGTCACCCAGGTCCTGGTAGACCGGGATGATCCGGGCTTTCAGAATCCCACCAAGGGGATCGGCGGCTTTACCGGCGAGGCGGAAGCGCGCGAGTTCGAGGAGGATGGCTGGCTCGTGACTGAGGATGCTGGCCGGGGTTGGCGCCGGATGATTGCCTCTCCCATCCCGCTCAGGATCGTGGAACTGGACGCCATCCGCACCCTGGTAGACGCCGGGTTCATAGTCATCGCCGTGGGTGGCGGCGGTATCCCGGTCATCGAAGACGATGACGGAAACCTGGTCGGCACGCGGGCAGTGATCGACAAGGACCGGGCGACCAGCCTCCTGGCGCAGCAGCTCGAGGCGGACCTGTTTCTGGTCTCCACGGCTGTGTCCCAGGTGGCCATCAACTTCAACGAGCCGAATCAGCAATGGCTGGACAATATGACGGCCGCCGAGGCCCGCACCTACCAGGCCGAGGGACACTTTAAGCCGGGCAGCATGGGTCCCAAGATCGAAGCCGTGCTCTCCTTCCTGGACGCCCATCCGACCGGCAAGGCGCTCATCACCGATCCGCCCAACATCGCCCGCGCCCTGGATGGCAAGAGTGGCACCTGGATAGAAGCCTGAGATGCGTGGGGTGGGAAACTGGTAGATTGGGGACGGGGAAACTGGTAGATTGGGGATTGCGAAACTGGTAGGATGGATCCTATCCCCAAACTGCCAACCCACCAATCTACCAATGTACCCATCTACCAACCTACCAATTGTCCAATCTACCAATCACTTGACTGCTGGAGAAATTGACTATGTGGCAATCCTACCATACGCCCACCTCCGTTGACGAGACGTTGCGCCTCCTGGCCGAGCAGGGGCCAGGTACCCGCCTCATTGCGGGCGGCACTGACCTGCTGATCGAGCTGCGGCGCGGCGTCCGGCAGGTGTTTACGCTGATCGACGTCACCCGCATCCCCGGATGCGGCGGGATCAGCGAAGCCGATGGAGTTCGCACCGACGATGAGGGCTGGATCCACATCGGCCCGGCGGTGACGCACAACCAGGCCGCGGCCTCGAGCCTGTTGGCCGAGCGGGGGTTTCCGCTGGCGCTGGCCTGCGGGCAGGTCGGCACGCCCCAACTGCGCAACCGGGGCACGATAGCTGGCAACCTCGTCACTGCCTCCCCAGCCAACGACACCATCGCTGCGCTGTGGGCGCTGGATGCGCGACTGACGCTGAGCAGTGTCCGCGGCGACCGCACTCTCTCTTTTGCCGACTTTTACCAGGGTGTGCGCCAGACTGCCCTGGCGGCCGACGAGATGGTGACCGACATCGCGTTCCCAGCTATGGGTGCCAATCAGCGGGGCGTCTTTGTCAAACTGGGCTTGCGGCGCTCGCACGCCATCGCCCTGGTCAACGCCGCCATCCTGCTCACCTTCGACGGCGACACCATCTGCCAGGCGCGCATCACGCTGGGCAGCGTGGCCCCAACCATCATCCGCGCTCTGGATGCGGAAGGAGCGTTGGCGGGGGGAGCTCTGAGCCAAAGAGGCATCACCGAAGCGGCCAATCTGGCCGCCCAGGCCGCCACGCCCATTGACGATATCCGGGGCGGGGCTGATTACCGCCGCGAGATGGTGCGCGTCCTGGTGCGCCGGGGCCTCACCGCCCTGCGCGACGGCGCCCGTGCCGCGACCAGCGCGCCGCCCATGCTATGGGGCAAAGAGGACGGGCGCTTTCCCCCCCTCACGGGCAAGGGGACCTGCCACCATGTCGAGAGCCCTGAGCCCATCGAGTGCACGGTCAATGGAAGCAGCGTTGTCGTGCAGGGGGCGAACGACAAGACGCTCTTGGACATGCTGCGCGAGGACCTGGCCCTGACCGGCACCAAGGAGGGTTGCGGCGAGGGCGAGTGCGGAGCCTGCACCGTGTGGCTGGACGGCATCGCCGTGCTGGCCTGCCTGGTGCCCGCTCCCCGCGCCCACGGCTCGCACATCACCACTGTTGAGGGCCTGGCTCGGGGCGACGCAGGCGCAGGAACTGCGCCCCTCCACCCGGTGCAACAGGCATTCATCGACGAGGGAGCCGTTCAGTGTGGCTATTGCACGCCTGGTTTTGTCATGTCCGCCGCCAACCTGCTGGAGGAGATCCCCCACCCCAGCCGCGAACAGATCATCGCCGGGCTGCACGGCAACCTATGCCGCTGCACGGGGTACTATAAGATCGTGCGCGCCGTAGAGAAAGCAGCGGAGGTGGGTGTCCGATGACTGATAGGCAATTTCTGGGAGCAGAGAACACCCGAGTTGTTGGTCAATCGGTTGCCCGCGTTGACGCCCGGGCCAAGGTCACCGGCGAGGCGCGTTACGCAGGCGACCTGGCCATGGAGGGCATGCTGCACGCCAAGATCCTCTTTGCCGGGCGACCCCACGCCCGCGTCCTGGAGATCGACACGTCAGAGGCGGAAGCCGTGCCCGGCGTCGTCTCCATCTTCACCGCGAGAGACGTGCCGGTCAACGAGTACGGCCTGCAGACACCGGACCAACC
>CBDUWJ010000427.1:0-2838 GCA_965370895.1 uncultured Anaerolineae bacterium
CGCGTGGAGATCGAAGGCGAAGCAGCCGACGTGCGCCAGATGGAAGAGGTGCGGGAGGCATATCTGGGGGTGTAGGCGGACCGAAGGTCCGGCGCGGACGGGCAAACGTGCAAATGGGCAAACCTGCAGGGCTGGTCATCAAGGGCCGACCGGCCTTGTTTTTCCTCCTTGAATCCAGCCTTCACGCCAGGCTTGAGCTCGCCCATAATGACTGCAGAATCAGCCGGCAGTCGCCGTTTGGTACGGAAAGCGAGGGTTCAACCGTGGAGATATTCTCTTGGATCGAGACCAAGCCCTGCAGGGATTTGAATCCTTTCGTCATACGATCCTGGACTCCGAACCCCCGTTTGCAACGAAGCAGGACTATTTGACTGGGAGTTGGCCGTCACCCGCATCGACGGTATGCAAAGTGAGGCCAAACGACTGGAGTGGTTCGAACCGCAGCGGCAAAAGAGCCCTTGCTCACGCCTCGCGGCTTTTGACCAGCACCCCCCACGTCCCCCGCTGGACGACCTTGTCGTCCTGGTTCAGGATCTCGACCTTGAGGGTCACCAGCCCCCCGCCCAGGCGGCGCATCGGCTTGGTCGCGACCACGGTGGCCCTGACGTGGATGGTGTCTCCGATGTAAATCGGCAGGCTGAACTTCCAGGATCCCATCTCTCGGAATGCCAGAACCGTCTCCTCCAGAAAACCCAGGCGCACGGCCAGGCCACTGGCAATGGACAGCCCCAGCAAACCGTGGGCCACCCGCTGGCCAAAGGGATGCTGGGCCGCGTATTCGGCGTCGGTGTGGATGGTGTTCCAGTCGCCGGTGAGCGCGGCAAAGGCCACCACATCCGCCTCGGTCACCGTCCGCCCAACGCTGGTGATGGACGCGCCTACCTCAAATTCCTCAAAGTACAGGCCCGTGCGGGCTATCAGCTCTCGATTCTCTGTCATTGGACTCTTACCTTTCTCTGAACTTGCTCTCGATTGATGAGTGACGATGGACCATTGGCCGGCTATTTCTTCGTCGGTAGACGATCGTCTACCGTCTTTCGTCGTTGTGCCCAGATGTTTGACACATCGTGTCCATCGAGTCCGATCTGGCGTCAATGCTCAACCAGCGCACCGTAGGTCTCCGGACGCCGGTCGCGCAGGAAGGGCATATCGCGACGGGCCTGCTCGACGAGGTCCAGATCCAGGTCCACCAGCAGCAGGGCCACGTCGTCCTCGGGGGCGCGGGCCAGCACCCGGCCATAGGCGTCCACCGCAAAGCTGCGGCCAAAGAAGGTCAGCGTATCATCAACGCCAGCGCGGTTGGCCACGGCCACGAAAACTCCATTGGTGACGGCCGCCGCCTGCATCTCCACCTCCCACACGGCGTGGAGCTGGGCCTCCAGGCTGGCAGTGGCGGTGGGCACGACGATGACCTGCGCGCCGCCCAGAGCCAGTGCCCGCATGGCTTCGGGAAAGTGCCGGTCGTAGCAGATGGCCACCCCGATACGTACCGGCCCGATATCAAAGACGGGGTAGCCGCTGTCGCCCTCCCAGTAGTAGTAGCGCTCGTTGTAGCCCGGCCCTTCGAGAATGTGGGTCATGCGCTGCTTGCCCAGGTAGTTCCCATCCATATCAAACACCGGAGAGCAGTCAAAGTAACGCCCCGGCGCGGCCCGTTCAAACAGGTTGACCACCGTCGCCAGACCCAGCGTGGCGGCTTGCTCCTGGAAGCGGTCGGTCAGGGGGCCGGGCACCGGTACACCCCAATCAAAGTAGCGCTTTTCGGCGCGGTACTGGGGGAAAAAGGGATCCACGCTCATCTCGGGGAACACGATGAGTTGCGCCCCGGCTGCCGCGGCTTCGGCCATCAAACGCAGGGCCTTTTGCACATTGTCCTCGCGCTCCGGTCCAACGGCGACCTGGGCCAGGGCGATACGTAGCTGTCGTCCCATCAATCATCCTCCTGGACAGACCGGACAGGGCACCAACAAGTTGGCGTGCCAGCTTGGCGTTGGAAACCTGTCAGGTCCATGACACGCTCCCTGGCCTGCTCATTCTCGCTGTCCCTCCATCAAGTTGTGCTGGCGCTTGAGGCCGCGCACGCGGAGACAGATGCCGCTCAAGCGACCGATCATCAGCCCCAGAATCAGGCACATGATGACGTCGGCCCAGATCTCCAGACCCGGCAGCCGCCCGCTGACGGCCTTGGCGATGACCAGGAGCAGAATCAGGACAAAATAGATGCGGTCGAAAGAGAAGGTGATCTGTCGCGAGGCCAGGTGGACCTGCATCGGCACCAGGCGGCTCATCCAAAAGCCGGCGCCCAGGCTGGGCACAAAGACGGCTACGGCCCACCACCAGGGGAATACACCCGAGGTCATATCGCGGTAGAGGGCCAGGCCAAAAAGTGCGCCGAACAACGCTAGAATGCCGGTGCGGATCCAGATTTTGGCCCGGCTGCGTTTCATGACGGGTGGTGCTTCCCGTGCATCAGAGATACTCACGTGCGTATCCTCCGGATCTCAAAGACGACGGGATTCCAGGCGTCGGGACAGGCATGGGTGGCCACATCCCCGTCCTCCAGCCAGGGGAACTCGGCGCCATAGCGCATGGCGAACACCTTGGGCAGAAAGCTGTAGAGGGCGTGCATGCAAACCTTGCCCTGTACCGTCTGTCCGTCAAAGACTACCTCGTCGCCTACCTGATGGCCGGCGGCACAATGGCCCTCCTGCCGGATCACCCGGGCGACCATGGTAAAGCCCTTGTCTGCGAGTGAAGATGGGTCCCTCATATACGGCGCTCTCCTTTCGTTAGAACCAGGCTGAGGCGCCCGCCAGCGACAGCTCGGTGACGGGCAAT
>CBDUWJ010000428.1:0-2827 GCA_965370895.1 uncultured Anaerolineae bacterium
CACTCGCGCACGACGGTCAAAAGGGCCATCGAGTCGGCCGAAGAGAAGGAGTATACACTTCGAGAGCCACGCGAGGCACCGGTCTTGGGACCATACAGGGACCGGATCGACGAAATCCTGGCCGAAAATGAGCGGTTGCCCCGCAAGCAGCGCTACACCGGGTACAAGATTTACGAGGACATCTACGAGAAGGGCTATCGTGGCAGCGAATCGGGCGTGAGACGCTATATCGGCTTGCAGCGACGGGAGACAAAGAAGCGCAAAGTGTATATGCCGCTGGAGTTTGACGCAGGGACAGATGCCCAGGTGGATTGGGGAGAGGCCCTGGCCATCATTGCCGGGGAGCAAGTCACCGTGCAACTGTTCCTCATGCGCCTGTGCTACTCTCGGAAGTTGTTTGTCCGAGCCTATCCGACGCAGAGACAAGAAGCTTTCTTTGAGGGACACATACTGGCTTTCTATCATATTCAAGGTATACCACATCGTTTGAGCTATGATAATTTGAAAGTCGCCGTGCAACACATCCTGGAAGGGGGAGGGCGCCAAGAGCAGAAGGACTTTGTCGCTTTTCGCAGTCATTACCTCTTTCAGAGCCGTTACTGCACACCGGGGCAAGGTCACGAGAAAGGCCGGGTAGAGAAAGGGGTTGGCTTTTCCCGGCGCAATTTCATGGTGCCCATTCCCAAGGTGGATTCCTTTGAGGAACTCAACGAACACCTGCTGGCTTCCTGTCTCGCCGACGACCAACGCCGCGTAGACCGTCAAGAGCTGACCATCGGAGAAGCCTGGGAGAAAGAGAAACCGCATCTACTGCCCTTGCCGGAGCACGATTACAAATGCTACGTCACCAAACCGGTGGTTCTCAACGGCTACAGCCAGGTGCAGTTTGAGACCAATCGCTATTCGGTGCCAACCAACCATGCCTACCGCAATTTGGTACTCAAGGCCTACGCTTTCCGCGTGGATATCTGTCACATGAACGACACCATCGCCAGTCATCCCCGCTGCTACGAGCAAAAACAGGATATCTTGGATCCTCTTCACTACCTGCCTTTGCTAGAACAACGTCCCGGCTCCTTCGAGCATGCCAAGCCAATCCGGCGCTGGCGCAAAGAGTGGCCACCCACTTACGAGCGCCTTTTGGAACAGTTGCAGGCACCAGGAGAGAATGGACGTGGCATCCGCGAGTTTGTCCGTATCTTGGAACTGCATCAGGAACACCCTGCCAATCTGGTCGCCCAGGCCGTTGAACAAGCCCTGGAATATGGCTGTATTCACGCCGATGGGGTGACACTCTGTCTCCGCCAGTTGTTGGAGCCGAAAGGGTCCATGCCGTCTCTGATCTGGGCAGAGCCACCTCTATGGGCTGCAGTGGGAGAGCAGGGACCCGATCTGGCCTGCTACGACCGTCTGCTGGAGAGGGTGTGATCATGGAAACCACGATGCTCCTGGAAACGTACCTCAAACAGTTGCGGTTGCCGACCTTTCTGCACAACTATGGCAAATTCGCCGAGGATGCAGCTCAGGCCAACCTTTCCTACGACCGGTTCCTGTTGGCCCTGGCCGAGCAGGAGGTCGCCCGGCGGAAGGAGAACCGCAAGACGCGGCGCATCAAGGCGGCTCGCTTCCCGGTCCTCAAAGACCTGGCCGATTTCGACTTCTCCTGCGTGCCCAGCTTGAGCAAGCAGCGGGTGCTGGAGCTGACTCGCGGCGAGTATCTGAACAAGGCAGAGTCAATCCTCCTGGTCGGCAGTCCCGGTTTGGGAAAAACTCACATCGCTACCAGCCTGGCACTGGCCGCTTGCCGGCAGGGTCACCGGGTGCGTTTCTACAACGCTGCAGGCCTGGTCAATGAGCTGATCCAGGCCCAGGATGAGCACCAACTGCCCAAGTTCCTTGCCACAGCCCTCCGGCACCGACTGATCGTCCTGGACGAGTTGGGATTCATCCCCTTCTCGTCCACCGGCGCGCAGTTGATCTTCCAGTTCTGTTCGACCTTATACGAGAGGGTATCAATGGTCGTAACGACCAATTTGCGTTTCGCGGACTGGACACAGGTCTTTGGTGACGAGCGTCTGACGGCCGCCTTGCTCGACCGGCTTACTCACAGAGCTCACATCCTGGAATTCACCGGTGAATCGTTTCGATTTCGGCAGCGTATGCAACGAGAGGGCGAAGGCGGGGGTCACGACTGATGGGTATCGGTGGCTGGGCTGTGGCGACGGTGTTCTTCCGGTGCAAGTGGTCCTGTTTTCGGTGATCGAATGGTCCTGTTTTCGATTGTCAAGGTTCAAGCAAAATGGGCCAAGTGGCCCTGTTTTCGGTGATCAAGTGGACCTGTTTTCAGTTGACAAAAACAGATAGCCGGCATTGTATCCTCTCTTTGATGACAGGCATCATGTTTCTGGGTGTCCTCTAGTCGTTTTCGATTGCTGTGGCCCATCACAAAGCAGAAGAATGGGACATCGTGGCATGATATCAGCGAAGAGGTAGTGCATCCCCAGGAACTGAACATGACAAAGCACGACACACAACCACCTTTCAGCGAGATCCGTCGGCAAGACCGGGCCAAGGATGAGGCCTGGATTCCGGGCTTTCTGCATCGCGCATCTCTTGGCTCGATGGCGGCGGTCAGCGATGGGCAGCCATTCATCGTGCCGCGCAATAGCGGCCAGCCCAAGTCTTGACAACAATGAAAAACGTGTATATACTCCTATTACGATGGACGAGGGATTCGACACCGGTTTTCTGAGGGAGGGCGCGGCCCATTGCGTCGTGTACAACCTGCGCAAGGCGACGCGGGCCGTCTCCCAACTGTACGACCGGA
>CBDUWJ010000429.1:0-2814 GCA_965370895.1 uncultured Anaerolineae bacterium
CCACCAACCGGGCCAGGATCAAGCGTGCCCGCTCGCCAAAGCTGAGGCTGCCCACCGGCAGGAACACCTCGTCGCTGCTGAACAGAAAGTAGTGGAGGAAGCTGCGGGCCTCGGTCTGGCTCATCGCGGCCACGGCACGGATCGCCTCATAGGGGGTGCTTTCAGGGTCCAAGTCCTCCTGCTCCTGGGCGTAGTAGCCGACCTTGACGCCCGCCCCCAACCGCACCCGGCCCGCTCGCGGCGCCAGTTCGCCCAGGATGAGGCGGGCCAGGGTCGTTTTGCCCGATCCGTTGGGGCCAACCAAGGCGATCCGCTCGCCAGCACGAAGGGTCAGGTCTACGCACCGGAACAGCTCGCCATCGCCAAATCCCATGGTCAGCCCTTCGAGGTGCAGCACGTCGCGACCACTGGGAGGCGTGTCCAGGAACTCCAGCTTCATGTGCCAGGTGCGCTGCGGCTTGTCGATGCTCTCCTCCGATTCCAGGAGTCGCTGAATGCGCCGCTGCTGGACGATGGCCTTACGGGCAATCATTTTGGCTCTCCTGCGAGTGCTATCGTCAATGGTTCCCTTCTCGATGGATCGGGCGTAGCCTTTCTTGGCCGCGAGGGTGCTTTCCAGGTGCGCGACATACTCCTGCTGGTCCCGGTAGGCGGCCCAATGTACCGCCCGCTCCCGCTCCTTGGCCTCGGCATACTCGGAGTAAGTGCCTGGATAATGGGTCGTGGTGCGGGTGAGGGGGTCAAGCTCCAGGATGGCGCCCACCGTGCGGTCCAGGAATGTCCGGTCGTGGGTGACGATGAGCACCGCCCCCCTAAAGCCCCGCAGGAACCCTTCCAGCCACTCAAGCGCCTCGATATCCAGGTGGTTGGTCGGCTCGTCGAGCAGAAGCAGATCGGGGTTGGACAGAAGCAGCCGGGCCAGGCCCAGTCTTGTTTTCTGTCCACCGCTGAGGATCTCCACCGGCGTGCCTTGACCCAGCTCGCGCAGACCCAGGCCATCGAGCATGGCGGCAGAGTGGGCCTGGACGCTGTACCCCCCTAGCCGCTCGAAGGTTTCGAGGGCTTGCTCATACTCGGCCAGAAGGTGTTCCAGGGCCGGCCCCTGGACGGCCGCCATTCGCGTGGAGAGGGTGTCCAGACAGCGCTCAGCCTCGGTAAGGCCGGCGATGGCTGCTTGCATCACCTGAGTCACCGTCTGGCCGGGTTCGTATTCCAGCGCCTGGGCCAGGTACCCCACCCGCACGCCGGCTGGCGACAACCATGCACTGCCGCTGTCGGGTCGCATTTCGCCCAGGATGATCTTGAGCAGCGTCGTCTTGCCGCAGCCGTTGGGACCGACGAGGCCCACCCGTTCGCCAGGGTTGACTATGAAGGATACTCGTTCAAAGATAAGATTGTCGCCAAATGATTTTGAAAGGTTGCTGACCTGAAGCATGTTTCCCCCCGGGTGTCGCCGGGGTGGACCCTGCCCACGGATCCCCGCAAGCCATAGCCAACGAAAAAGCCGTGGGCGTCGAGCGCACCCACGGCTGATGGTTCGTCCTACAAGACGGTCAAGTCCTACCGATCACAGCATGCACTACAGACGCCGAACATGGTTGGTCGGTTGTAGCGCATCGGTCTACCTCCTAGCAGGATTGAGCAGGTCTGTAGCCGCCATTATAGCTGGAGAGGAGGAGCCTGTCAAACCCAGCATCAGACTTGGTAGCTCTTTCTGGAACGTATCAGGGCTGCCAGACCTCTCCTAGATGTACGCCAGACTGGGATCATCCCGGATGTAGGCCAGTTGCTGCCCGAGATAGGGCAGAACTGGCAGCCCATGCCAAGTGCGTACGAGGTGGTACGTTGGCGAGGTCAACAACCGGCAGGCATCCACCGCCTCGCGCCATGCTGGGCGGCGGATCTCAGCCACCGTCTCCGCTTCTGGCAACAGGCCGAAATCCCAGGCTGCGCAGAGCCGCGCCAGAAAGTCGACCCGGGCCGCCAGGGTATCAAGTTCCGACGGTACTTCCGTATCGGGATAGAGGGCACCATCAATCCACGAGGGCATCGAGAAACTCCGTTACGAACCAGGTACGGACCCGCTCCGCTGCTACCCGTTGGACTGGATCAGCGATGCCGGCCAGCGGACGATGTTGGGCGATGCGCGCCAGATGAGTTTCGACCGCCAGGCGAGCACGTTCGGAGTCAGTGTCGCTGCCAGCCAGCTTCTGCCGTGCTTTCCACCAATGCCAGCACTGTGCAGGAGTGGTCAGATCGGCCTGGCATACGGCATGGATGTCAAGAAAGTCACGTGGCGCGCCGCGCTCGACCAGCGCCATCATTTTACTCGACACCAGATCCGGAAAACTGTCGAGCAATACGTCTGTCCACAACACCCGAGTGGAAGGCTGTAATTGTGCAGTGCGCTGTGCAATCTGGAACCTGAAAACCTTCTGGCCGTCACGTACCAGTTCTACACTGACCAAGTCCCCCCAAGCGCGCTTGCGCACGTCACCGAAGGGGCGCAGCGTGTCCTGAATCACACGAAGCACCTGCTGTTGGTCCTGGCCTGTAGCTGATGGGACCCACCAGGCGTGCACATCGTGGGTGGGCCGGTAGTCCAGGTAGTGCAGCAGCCCAAGAGCACCTCCCAGGGAGATCTGTTCGCCCAAGCCCTGGGAGGCCAATGCCTGCAGAGACACATGCGCGTATTCAGTCAGATGGGTGGGGCGATGTGGCTGCACTGCAGTGAAGTTGCTCATTGCGTCCTCTGATCTACCAGTCCCGTCCTTGCTTGCGGTAGGCGCCTATGTTACAATCAGGCAGTCCGAT
>CBDUWJ010000430.1:0-2793 GCA_965370895.1 uncultured Anaerolineae bacterium
AAGCCGAAATGCTCCGCCGGCAGTTGGGGGAAGTGGAAGCCGAGTTGGATCGGCTGGAGTGAAAGCGGACGCCTCCCAACAGCGGGAGGTTGTCCGAACGGTGGGTTATTCTTCTGGGTGGATGATCTGTTTGGCTGGCTTGACCAACCAAACAGATTACTAAAGGAGAGGAAACATGGGTCAAGGGCAAGGTGGTGGCGGTGGTCGTGGTCAGGGCCGTGGTCCGGGCCGTATGGGAGGCTCCAAGGCTGGCGGGCCGGGCGGAAACTGTATCTGCCCCAATTGTGGGCATGAAGCAAAGCACCAGGCCGGGCAACCCTGTTACGAGATCAGGTGCCCCAAGTGCGGCACTCAGATGATACGGGAATAGCGATTCGACTAACGAGCTTGGCTGTGCGACGCGCAGTGGTCGCTCGAATCTGGAACTGGGAGCTTCAAACAGGAATGGCTTCACGGGTTGCCTGGGCGTCCATCGCCGTCAATATCTTTCTCACCCTGCTGAACCTGGTCATCGCAGCAGCCTCCGGCAGCCTGGCGGTGGCAGCAGAGATGGTCCATAACCTGGTCGACCTGGTCGCCTCGGTGGCAGTCCTGGCCGGGGTCAAGATCTCGGAGCGGGACAGCCGAGACTTTCCCTACGGACTCTACAAGGTGGAGAACGTGGTGGCGGTCGGCATCGCGATCCTCATCTTTTTCACCGGCTACGAGATCGCCAAGGCGGCGCTCTTTGCTGAGGAGCGGGTGACGACGGTCAGCGGCTGGATGTTGGCTGGGGTGATAGTGTCGGCGATTGTGCCCTGGGTCTTTGGCATGTACGAGATGAGGGTGGGCCGCGAGACCAACTCACCCAGCCTGATGGCCGACGCCAAGGAATACCGCGTCCACGTCTTTTCCTCGGGCGTCGTCTTTCTGGCCCTCGTCGGCCAGATGGTCGGGCTGCCGCTGGACCGCTACGCCGCGCTGGTCATTGTGGTCCTCATCGCCAAGACCGGCTGGGACTTGCTATCAGATGGGATGCGGGTGCTTCTAGATGCCTCGCTGGATGCCGAGACGCTGGACGAGGTGCGGGCCATCATCGAGGCCGAGCCCACGGTAACAGAGGTCCGTTCGCTGGTGGGCCGCAATGCAGGGCGCTACCGTTTCCTGGAAGCAGAGGTAGCCCTGCGAGTGGACGACCTGGAGAAGGCGCACGTGGCCAGCGAACGCATTGAGCAAGCCATCCGTGCTCAGGTTCCCCACGTGGACCGGGTGCAGATCCACTATGAGCCACATCTGCGCACCCACCTGCACTACGCAGTGCCCTTGGCCGACGCTGACGGGACGGTGAGCGAGCACTTTGGTGAGTCGCCCTACTTTGGCCTGGTGATGGTACGTGTGGCTGATGGGCTGTTGGAGCGGCAGGAGATGGTGGTCAATCCCCACCAAGACGTGGAGAAGGCCAAAGGCATCCAGGTTGCAGAGTGGCTGGTGGGTCTCAAGACCGACGTGGTGCTGCTGCGCGAGGACGTCCAGGGCAAGGGACCGGCCTACGTGTTTGGGGATGCGGGTGTGGAGACGCGATTGACTCAGGCAACCACCCTGAGTGAAGCCATTGTAGAACAGATAGAAGCCTCAAACTAGAGGGAGGTCACGTAGATATGATCATAGCTGTTGCCAGCGGCAAGGGTGGGACGGGCAAAACAACCATCGCTACCAGTCTGGCGCTATCCATAGCAGCGGACGAATCCGAAAGCTCTGAAACTCCGTTGTTCCTGGACTGTGACGTTGAAGAGCCCAACGCCGCTTTCTTTCTCAAACCAATACTGAACCACCGCGAGGAGGTTGGCATCCTGATCCCCGAGGTGGACTATGATAGGTGCACGTACTGCGGTCGCTGCGCTGAGGTGTGTGTCTGGCATGCCATCGCCGTGGTGGGCGAGAAGGTGCTCATCTTTCCGGAACTGTGCCATGGCTGTGGCAGTTGCACACTCAACTGTCCGGAGGGCGCCATCTACGAAGTGCTAAACGTGATGGGCAGTTTGGAGTCGGGGCCGGCCGGGCCGATCGACTTTGGGCAGGGCACGATGGACGTTGGCCAGGCCATGTCCGTGCCCATCATCAGCCAGTTGAAGAAGAAGCACATAGAGGGGGTCGAAGGGAACGGAAGGGTGGTGATCCTCGACGCCCAGCCTGGCACCTCCTGCCCCGTGGTCGAGACGATGCGCGACGCCGACTTTGTGCTGATGGTGACCGAGCCGACGCCGTTTGGGTTGCACGACCTGCGGCTGGCCGTGCAGGTGGCCCGCGACGAACTGGGCTTGCCTGTGGGCGTGGTGATCAACCGGGAGGGCATCGGCGACGCGGGGGTGGACGAATACTGCGCCGCGGAGGGCATCCCCATATTGATGACTATCCCGCTGGACCGCCGCATCGCCGAGGCCATATCCGACGGGAAAGCGCTGGTGGAGGCGCTGCCGGAGTATCTGCCCAGGTTCCGAGAGCTGTACCGTGCCATCGAAGAACAGCTCCAGTCTGTCTGAGCACATGGATCTCAGGCCAGTCCGGGGGTGAGGTCTGTGCCCTTGGAGATGACAGCTCGATAGAGGGGGAAGCGACAGCGAGACAATGGGTCCCAAGTATCCCAACGAGACCGGCTCTCGGCACGAACCGATAGCAGTAGGTCGTGGGCTAGTACCTCGTCAAGGTGATTCTGATGGCCTGTCATTCTGCGGAACGAAGCGACGAAGGATCTCCTCTTGCGACGAGCAAACGGTTTCAGGCAGGGTAACCGAGATTCTTCGCCTCCGCTGCGCT
>CBDUWJ010000431.1:0-2788 GCA_965370895.1 uncultured Anaerolineae bacterium
TCCCCGACGTGGGATCGGGACTGTGCAGCACGCGCCAGGCTTCATCGTAGGCCCGCCGCAGGTCGGTCACATAGTCGAAGGCGTAGGATGAGAGGGCGATGTCAAAGCCACCGTCGGGGAAAGCGCTCAGGTCCTCGGCCATCCCCTCCACGAACTGCACCTCCACGCCGTTCTCGAGTGCCAGTCGCCGAGCGTGGGCGATCTGGGCTGGCGAGGGGTCTATGCCGACGCAGGTAGCGCCCCATTTGCTCAGAGCGATGCTGTTCTGGCCACCGCCGCAGCCGATCTCGATGACCCTTTTGCCCATCACGCTTCGCGGCGACTCAGCGGAGCCGTCACCAAGCAAGCCCAGTTCCCGCTCTCCAGGTGCCAGCGGACTGTAGTGCACGTCGTCGGTCGAGATGCGCGTGCTGGCTTGGTAGTGGGCGGAGATGGTGTCCCAACTGCGGCGGTTCATCTCTATGGTCTTGCGCTTGTACATTGGCAGCCACCTACTTGCCTGTAACAGAATCCATCATTTCTGACATGGGGCACGTGGACACGGCCATCACCCGATCGGCCCCACCATAGTAGACGCAAAGCGTCTCATTGTTCACCACCTGGCCGCAACTAAAGACCACATGGGGCACGTCGCCTTTGTGTTCCCAGGGCTCCCGGGGTTCGAGGATGAAATCCTCCCCCCGGTGAAGCACGACCGACGGATCGTCCGCGTCCAGCAAAGCGACGCCCAGCCGATAGACGCTGTTCTGATCGACTGCATGGTAGATGAGCAACCAGCCGTGCTCGGTCTTGACTGGCGGTCCGGCGATGCCCACCTTCTCGTGTTCCCAGGTGTTCGCGCGCGGTCCCATGATGGCCTGGTGGTCGCTCCAATGCAACAGATCGTCCGAGTAACATAGCCAGATGTCCGGTGGCCGGCGGTGCAGCAGGCAGTAGCGAGCCCCGATCTTCTCTGGAAAGAGAGCCGCGTCCTTGTTGTTCTCGTCGGGCAGCATGATCCCCTGCCGTTCCCAGGCGACGAGGTTTTTCGACGCCGCCAGGGAGACGCGGGTGCCGTGCACTGAATAGCCGGTGTAGACCATGTAGAAGGTGTCGCCGATGCGGGTGATGCGCGGGTCTTCTACGCCCCGTGTCTCGAACTCGGTCGCCGGGCTGAGCACCGCTCTATCCAACCGTGACCAGCGGAGGCCATCCTCGCTGACGGCGTAGCCGATGTGCGAAACATAGTCCACCCCCTGGGCGCGATAGAGCATGTGGAACAGGCCGTTGTGGTCGACGACGGCGGCGTTGAACACGTTGAGCGCCTCCCAGCCGCGGAGCGGGTTGGGCTTGAGAATAGGATTGCCTTTATAACGTTGCAGCTTCATCGCAGTTGTTCCTTCCGCATCAGTTTTGCAGATCTCAAGGGGATCTGGCATGGTTTCCTACGCTGGAATCAGGCGCAAGGTGACGATCTCGTAGGGTTTGACGAAAAGCGCCACGCTGTTGCCGCTTGGCTCCAGGGCAGTCTGGTTCTCCTCCAGCAGATTGGTGTGCCAGGCTTGCGCCAGATCAAAGCCAGCGGTCAAGGTGACCGGGCCTCGCTGGCGCTGGCACTCGTAGAAGCGCACGATGACGCCATTGCCGTCCTCGGCCTGCTTCACCGTCTCGATAACGATGTTGCGCCGATCGACGGAGACCAGTGCGAATTGCGAATTTCTTTCTGCTCCCCTGCTCCTCCGCCCCTCTGCCACAATCAGCGGATCGTTCAGGGCGTAGGCCGCAGCCACCGTGGCCTCGCCCCAGGGGCCCGCGTGGGGCAACAGGCTGCAGATGAAGCGGTGCTCGCCCTGGTCGGCCTCAGGGTCGGGCACGGTGGTGCCGCGCAGCAGGCTGACGCGCATGACGTTGTCCCGGATGTCGTGGCCGTACTTGCAGTCGTTGAGCAGGCTGACGCCATAGTCGCCCTCGCTCAGGTCCACCCACTTTTGGGCGCAAGTCTCAAAGCGGGCCCAGTCCCAACTGGTGTTGCGGTGGGTAGGCCGCTGTACGTTGCCCCACTGAATCTCGTAGGTAGCCACGGGCGAAAGGACCTCCACCGGGAAGGCCACCTTCAGCAGGATGCACCGCTCCCGCCAGTCAATGGCGGTGTCAAAATCCAGACGGGGGCTATTGAAGGCCAGCGAGATGCGCTGCACGTACTCGCTGTGCAGGACGCGACGCCGGACCTCCAACGTGGCCCGTAGCGCGCCAGCTTCTACCACCTGCACCGATGTGGCCGGATCGGCCGTCCACATCTTGTCATCGAAAAAGATGTCTATGTCCCAGGCGTCAGGGCTTATGGGCCGATCTTCAAAGACCTGGAACTGGTTGGCGATGGCGCCAGCAGGCAACACCTCGCGCTGGTTGGCTTTGTCGTAGATACGGGTGATGTCGCCGGCCTCGTTCAGTTCCACCCGAAGGTAAGCGTTTTCCAACAGCATGGGGGTGACGAGCAGGCCGGCATCTGGAAGTGGGGTGTCTGCATTGGCTACCGACAGCGGCGTGACACTGAAAGGCGCCAACTCGCCCGGCGCGATCCAGGTACCGTTGACGACAGCTTGGCTGGGCACCAGGGCACCATCCTCGCGTTGCAGGCATTGGCCGGGGGCCAGTTGGCCGGGCCAGAAGGCCAGGTCGTCCCGGGCAAAGCTCGTGGGGTTGGCGACCAGCAAGTCGCCGCCAAGGTTGGCGGCAATGACAGTGAGGGCCGAATCCAGGACGGCGGTGGCATCTTCCTCTATGTCGGCATACTGCTCCAGCGACTCGA
>CBDUWJ010000432.1:0-2767 GCA_965370895.1 uncultured Anaerolineae bacterium
TCGTCCAAGTCCTCGGAGATGAGCAGGATGGCTGCTCCCTCGGCGCGTTGCTCCAGGAGCGTGTTCCGCACTGATTCGGTGGCCCCCACATCCAACCCCCGGCTGGGATAGACGGCGATGATCATGCCACGGCTAGCAGTGATCTCCCGCGCCAGAACCATTTTCTGCTGGTTGCCCCCTGAGAGCAGGCGAGCTGCAGTCTCTGGGCCGGGAGTGGCAATGTCGTAGGTCTCGATCAACTGCTCCGCAAAGCTGTTCAGAGCGCGCCCATTCAGGAGCAGCCCCCGGGCCAGCGGCGGCTGGCGGTAGGCCTTGAGCGCCAGGTTGTCGGATACGGGCAGATTGCCCACCATCCCCACCCCCAACCGGTCGCCAGGAATGTGGCTGACGCCGGCGTCGATAATGTCGAGGGGGGAGTCACCGGTGATGTCCTGACCGCGAACGCGCACTCGCCCCCCGGTGGCTGATCGCAGACCGGTGATGACCTCCGCCAGCTCTCGCTGGCCGTTTCCGGCGACACCGGCGATGCCCAGGATCTCCCCTTCACAGATCTTGAAGGAGATGCCCCGTAGAGCAGGCAGACCCTTGTCATCCAACGCCTCCAGGTTCTCCACCTCCAGGGCAGTGTTGCCGGTTTCACAGGCCACTTTGTCGAATTGGAAAAGGACCTCACGGCCGACCATCAGACGGGCTAGTTCCTCCTTGGTCGTGTCCTCGATACGCAGGGTGGCCACGACCCGCCCGGCTTGCAGAACGGTCACCCGGTCGGCAAAGGACATCACCTCATCCAGCTTGTGGGTGATAAAGATGATCGATCTGCGCCCGGACCCTTGTCCGGCGGACTCTTTGTCCGGGACGTCGACCAACTGGCGCATGGTGGTCGCCATCTCTATCGATTCCTGCGGCGTCAGCACGGCCGTCGGCTCGTCGAGGATCAGCACATCAGCGCCTCGGTAGAGAAGTTTCAGGATCTCGACCCGTTGCTGTTCGCCAACCGAAAGCTGCCAGATCAGCGCAGAGGGATCGACCTGCAGTCCGTAGCGCTCGGAGAGGGCGTCGAGCTTTTGCCCCACCTGGTCCAAGTGCAGGACCTTTCCCTCAGTCTGCAAGCCCAAGATGATGTTTCCGGCCACGGTAAGGGTCTCTACGAGCATAAAGTGCTGGTGGACCATGCCGATGCCGTGGTCGATGGCATCGCGGGGGGAGTGAAAGGCGACCGGCTGACCATGGATGCTGACCTGACCCTCGTCCGGCTGGTAGAGCCCGGCCAGGACGTTCATGAGGGTACTCTTGCCGGCACCGTTCTCACCCAGCAGAGCGAGTACCTCACCCTCGTAGAGGTCCAGGTCAGCACGGTCGTTGGCCAAGACGCCGGGGAAGCGCTTGGTGACACCCTGCATCTGTACAGCGTATTCAGGGATGGATTCATTCATTGTTCCCTCCTCGGGCCCCCTGCGTCAGGGGCTTTCCAGATCTGACCGGTTTCAACATCCGGCGGACCGTCGGCCGGAACGCCACCAACCTGTTCCGGTTGGGAAGCGGAATGCGGATTGGGGTCCCCTCCGCCCCGATGGAGACCGGCCGGAGGGGACCGCCACCAGACCTGACAGGCTTTCCAACGCCAGGATGGCGCGCCATCCTGGCGCCCAGTCAGGTCTGTCCGGCCTGATCAGTTGCTGGGAAGGGTGCCTGCGACGCCCTCGACGAACCAGTCCATGCCGAGCATGTCCCCGTCGCTCAGGCACTGGCCGTCGGCCACACGCTCACTGCCGTCCTGGGCCTTGATGGGGCCGCAGAAGACGTCCCAGTCCCCCTTGATAATCCTCTGCTTTGCCTCCTCGACGGTGGTCCTAACGTCGTCGGGCACCTTGGGACTGAACGGCGCGAGCTGCACCACGTCTTCAGCCAGGCCGCCCCAGTACTCGTGGGTCTTCCAGGTGCCATCGAGCACATCCTGCACCGTGTCGACATAGTACACGCCCCAGTTCCAGACGGGGCTGGTGAGCACAGATTCGCCGACGAACTGACCCATGTCGGAGTCGTAGCCGATGCTCAGCAGACCGCGCTCCTTGGCCGCCTTCTGGGGTTCGGTGGTGTCCTGGTGCTGGGCGATGATGTCGGCACCCTCGTCCAGCAGGGCCTCAGCCGCCTCGCGCTCCTTCACCGGATCGTACCAGGTGTTTGTCCAGACCACGCGGACTTCGGCGTCGGGGTTGGCCTCGCGCACGCCAAGGGTGAACGCGTTGATGCCCCGGACGACCTCGGGAATGGGGTGGGCAGCTACGTAGCCGATCATGTTCCCGTCGGTCATGCTGCCGGCTACCAGGCCCGAGAGGTAGCGGGGCTGGTACATCCGCCCAAAGTAAGTGGCCATGTTCTCGGCCGTCTTGTAGCCGGAATTGTGCTCAAAGTAGGCGTCGGGGTTCTCTCCCGCGACAGTCAGCATGGAGTCCATGTAGCCAAAGCTGGTGGCAAAGACCATGCTGGATCCCTGCTGGACGACATCGCGGATCGCTTTCTCGGAATCCGGGCCCTCGGGCACGTCCGGGACGGTGATGACCTCGATTCTGTCGCCCAGTGCCCCTTCCAGCATCTGGCGACCCCGATCGTGCTCGTAGGTCCAGCCCAGGTCACCAGGCTGGCCGATGTAGATATAGGCGATCTTGAGCTTTTCTGCCGGTGCTGCAGCCTCCTCCGTGGGCGCTGCGGCCTCTTCTGTTGTGGAGCCGCAAGCGGCCAGTACCAGAGTCAGAATCATGAGGGTGGC
>CBDUWJ010000433.1:0-2764 GCA_965370895.1 uncultured Anaerolineae bacterium
CGTCGCAGGGATGCAGCGTTCCTGCAAGCTGCTTGCATTCCACTAGCGAACTGGGCTCTAGGGGGTAAGCGATGCCACGCCGAAACTCGCCCCGGAGAGGATTTGACAGTGCGACCATAAGCTGGTATAATGCGAACCGCCTGAACTCATCAATATTTCATGGTATAAACTTGAAACCATATAGATCCATCCCACCCAGAAAGGAGGAAACACCGTGACAGCTAGAGTGTGGTTTCGAACAGGCACAGCATTTATGGTGGCGCTCTTGATCCTGACCCTGCTCATGCCCGCCCCGGTCGAGGCCAAGGCGCAGGTCCACGTCGTGAAGCGGGGTGACACCGTGGCCAAGATCGCCCGGCGCTATGGCACCAGCGTGCAGGCCATCGTCAAGGCCAATGGCTTGAAGAACCCTAGCCGCATCCACGTGGGCCAGAAGCTGCGAATCTCCGGTAAGGCCAAGAGTTCGCGCGGGGGTGGGGCCAGTTCCTCGAAAACTTACACTGCCTCCGGCAGAAAGTGGATCGAGGTTGATCTCAGCAGCCAGCGGGTCTATGCTCACCGGGGCAAGAAGGTAGTGCGGCGCATGGTCGTCTCCACAGGAACTTCCCGGTACCCGACCCCCACGGGACGTTACAGGATCTACTACAAGAACCGCAGCGTCACCATGGTAGGACCTGGGTATTACCTGCCCAAGGTGCCCCACACCATGTTCTTCTATTGGGGATATGCCCTGCACGGCACCTACTGGCATCACAATTTCGGCCGCCGGATGAGCCACGGCTGCATCAACCTGAAGCGCGGGGATGCTGCCTGGCTCTACCGCTGGGCACCCGGGGGCACCCAGGTCGTCATCCACCGCTAGAGTACCGACCGTGCAAAATGGGCCTTGGGCTTCTCTCTGGTGGTGGTCAGCCACTGGGACTGTCCAGGAGCCTGAACCAGGGTGCCCTCCAGCGCCCTGGTTTGCTTTGCAGGCTAGCGCTTTTCGTCGGCTCGCCGGACCATCTCCAGGGCCAACTCATTCTGGTGAGCGATGGCGCGCTCCAGGTCGAAATTCGGGATCTGGCCATCCTCAACGACGATGTGGCCATCAACGACCGACAGATCCACGGTGGGCGGCGTGCACAAGATGAGGGAGCCCATAGGGTCGTGGCAGGCTGCACCGGCGTACTCTAGCCGGTCGAGGTCCACACCGATGAAATCGGCCGCCTTGCCCGGCGCCAACGAGCCCAGTTCCTGGCGGCCCAGCACCTTTGCGCCCCCGAGCGTACCCAACTCCAGCGCCTCGTCGACGGTCAAGGCCGACGTCCCCTTGGTCACACGCTGTAGGAGCAGGGCCATTCGTGCCTCGGCCAGCATGTGCGAAGAGTCGTTGGAGGCGCTGCCATCCACGCCCAGGCCAACACGAACGCCAGCGTCCAGGTACTCTCGGACCGGGGCAATGCCCGAGCCCAGTCGCATGTTGGAGCTGGGGCAATGCGCCACCCCGGTGTCTGTCTCGGCCATCAGGGCGATCTCCTGCTCGTTGAGGTGGATGGCGTGGGCGTACCACACGTCCGGGCCCACCCAATCTTGACGTCGCATGTACTCCACCGGACGGCAGCCGAATTCCTCCAGGCAGAATTCCTCCTCGTCCAGCGTCTCGGCCACGTGGGTGTGCAGGGTCAGGTCGTGCTCCCGCGCCCAGGCGGCCGACCGTACCAGCGACTCGCCGGTCACCGAGAAGGGAGAGCAGGGGGCTACCACGAGGCGCAGCATGGAGTAGGGTTCTGGGTCGTGATAGAGCTGAAAGAGCCGCTCGCAGTCGACGAGGATCTCCTCCTCGGTTTGCACGACGCTGTCGGGAGGCAAACCTCCCTGCGATCTGCCCAGCGACATGCTTCCCCGGCAGGGATGAAAGCGGATGCCCAGCTCTCGCGCAGCCCAAATCTCGTCGTCGTGGCGCGCGTCGTGAGGCACCAGGTAGAGGTGATCGCAGGCGGTCGTGCATCCCGACAGCAGCAGTTCCGCCAGCCCAATCAAGGCGCTGTGATATACCGCCTCGGCCGTCAGCTCAGCCCACACCGGATAGAGATATACCAGCCAGTCGAACAGCTCGGCGTTCTCGACGGCTGGCAGAGCCCGGGTCAGCGTCTGGTACAGGTGGTGGTGGGTGTTGACCAGGCCAGGCATGACCACCAAACGCGAAGCGTCGATGATGCGGTCGGCCTCTGTTGGCAGTTCTTCGGTCAACCCGACCGCTTCGACGACATTGTCCCGCACAAAGATACCGCCACCCGGGATCTTTTGCCGGCGCTCGTCCATCGTGACCAACAGCCGCGCATCTCTCAACAACAAAGTTCCCATGGTCCCACTCCTGTCTTGCCCGTCACTGGCCAACGCTTTCCAGATCGCCTTCCCCCGGAAACACCTCCACCCGATGTGACTATCCGAGTATGGTGCAAGTATAGCACGGACTATGTTATGTGTCAAGATGTTTTCCCGAGGACCTACTAGACGGGCGCGCCGCAACTTTCTAGGCGACTTGGCACCCGCTATCTGTCATCTTGAGCGAAGCAAAGGGCTCCCTGGCATGACAAGCTCCTTGGCGGGCTATTCCGCAATCATTTGTCCGATGGGCCACGTGGGCCAGAAACCTGCATAGCCTGGATACTAAACCGCAGCGGTAGTGGAGGCTAATCATATCATTGCTAGTTCATCCGTGCCGTCGACCGCAACTCCATGAGGAAGAGACTGGGCGCCGCGTAGAGTCCGTCATCCTGAG
>CBDUWJ010000434.1:0-2758 GCA_965370895.1 uncultured Anaerolineae bacterium
GAGCGAAGAATCTCGGTTTCGCCTGCGCAAGTGGAGATTCTTCGTCGCTGTCGCTTCTCAGAATGACAAATTTCGTTGGGGTGCTTCTCTAGTGCGATTGCCCTACGAACTGGGCCTGTGCGGTTGACGATTCGGCCGTGATGCAGTATACTTCATATCAGCTCTATGTAGTGCACTGAGGAGGCACTTGGTGGCAGAGACGCGAGTAAGCATCGAAGAGGCGGAAAGTGGTATCTCTGACCTTGTCAACCGGGTTGCCTGTGGCGAAGAGCGTGTCCTATTGACATCCGGCGGAGAGCCCAGGGCAGCCATCGTCAGCATGGACGACTATGAGCGCCTCGAGCAGAAGACCGTGGGGAAAAGCCTGACACGCTGGGAGTCGTGGCTGGCCGGAACCGACGAATCGGATTCCGACTCCCTCGTCCCACGCCCCAGCAAGCCGTTGGACGTAGAGGCACTGTGGCAGGCAGTGCGCGCCGACCTGGAGGAGCAGGACGCCGGAATCCCTGGTCGTTGATGCCGGTCTCGCCCCCATCCGGTTGTGCCAAGCGTCAAGCCGCGTTCAGCCGCGCTCAGCCGGCCTCAGCCGGATCGTTTGTGGCACCCGGCAGCGGCTTGGCGGGGTCACTGCGATGTCTGATCTGCTCGTCCGGCACTCGAACTGCACCCCTTGACGTCCGTGAACCTGCTCGCCGGCCGGGAGGGAATCTCTTGTCCAGTGTAGCGGGCCACGCCACAGCAACAGACAAAGCTCACCATGCTGTGCAGGTTGGCCCGATGCGGCCGATTGCCAGGGTCCTGGATCGACTGGGCGCACGCCGTCCAGGAGTACAGGGCCCACTTGCGCCGCCGCCGTTTGCTCGCCCTTCAGGACAGCCATCAGGGAAACGCCCCGCGCTCGAACGGTAGCGTGCATGTGCGCACAGAGGTCCTGTCCGGTCCCATCCTCGGGCCGCCACCTCGACTGCGGGCATCTCTGATGCATATAGGCACGTTATGTCCATGCAATCTTTCTAGCGCAAGAACGCTGGGAGCGCATCGGCAAAGTGAAGCATCTTTCCATTCTGCTAACTCTGACGTGTCTGCTATTAGCAGCCTGTGGCAGTAGCCCAGGACCTGGGGTCCAGGCGCCGCTGCAGACCGCTGCTACCAGCACGCAAGCTGCGCACGCGGTTGAAACCCATGCGTCAGAGCCGGTGGAATCAGATATGCCCGGTCCCGCGCGTGGCGACATCCCTGCGTCGCCCCTTGACTCCCCCTCCCCGCATCTGTCGGGCGGGCGAGTTGGCTACCTCTGCCCCGGCCCCCAACCACCCCCCGTCACCGACTTGAAGGTGCGCCAGACCCCGGACCTGCCCGAGCCACCGGCCCGCGTCCCCTTCCGCGACCCTGTTTTTGGCACCTGCCTGGTGCGAGTCACCGACCGAAAGGCAGACCTCACCCTGGACGACCCGTCCGCCGGCCTCAAGAACGAGTACTCCCGCGTGCAGTCCTTCAACGCCGACAGCAGCCGCGTCCTGGTGCGCAGCATCGAGGCAAGCTGGTACCTGTACGACGCCGATAGCTTCCGCCTCCTCGGCCAATTGCCCATCGAGGTGGAACCACGTTGGGATGCCAGCAACCCCGACCTACTCTACTACTCCGAAGAGACCCGTCTGATGGCTTACAACGTGGGCAGCGGCGATCAGAGCCTGGTCCATGACTTTGCCCCAGATTTTCCCGGCCAGTCGCTGGTCGCTGTCTGGATGCGCTACGAGGGCAGTCCCTCTCTTGACGGTCGCTATTGGGGCTTGATGGCCCAGGATCAGGACTGGCAGACTGTCGCCCTTCTGGTGTACGACCAGGTGGAGGATCGGGTGATCGCCAGGCGCGACACGCCCGACAGGCCGGAGATCGACTCTGTGACCATTAGCCCGCGTGGGAACTACTTCCTGGCTTACCATGACGAGCCCTGCACGCCCGGTGAGCCGGGCGACGAGACCCATCCCTGTGGTCTGATGGTCTACGACCGTGACCTCGCAAATGGACGGAGCCTGGTGCGTATCATTGGACACTCCGACACTGCCCTCGACGCGCAGAATCGCGAGGTGCTGATCTATCAGGACATCGACACCGACAACATTGCCATGCTCGACTTGGCCCTCGGCACGGTAACACCGCTGTGGCCGATAGACTTTAGCCACACGCCCATCGGCCTGCACTTTTCGGGGCGCGCGTTCCTCCGGCCCGGCTGGGTGCTGGTCTCGACCTCTAGTGGTGGGCACCCGACTGACTATACCTGGATGGACAACCAGGTCTTTGCAGTCGAGCTGAAACCAGGCGGGCGCGTGGTCCGGCTGGCGCACACCCACTCGCTTGTGGAGGAAGCTCAGGAGCACGACTACTGGGCCGAACCGCACGCCAGTCCCAACCTGGACTTGACGCGGGTCGTCTTTACCAGCAATTGGGGCCGTTCCGGAACAGGCGAGGTGGAGATGTTCATGATCGACTTGCGGCCGGCCCCTTAGGACCGCATGTGATTGCCCTGGACTGGTCTGCGGTTGGACGTGCATGCCTGGCATGCCGCATGCCTGCTTCAGCGCTGATACATTTGGCTTTTTACGGGCATTTCGTGTATGCTTACAGTGCCGACCTGAGTGACTAGGGTTCCGCTGTAACAGCAGGTCTGGACCGAGCGTCACAGAAGCCATAGTGCGTAGCACCTTATCGGATAAAAGCCGGGAGGGGTTAGGTAGGCACCTAGTGTGTCATGCCTGGC